>CAJXLH010000113.1 GCA_913055925.1 uncultured Maritalea sp.
CTTCTATTTGGATGAACCAGTGTCGATCAAATCTGTTCAAACGGCTGCTGACCGTATGCCGAAGCAAGTGTTCTACATCCCAGCGCTATTGCTGCTTGGGTTGGTGATCATGCTTCAGCGTCGTCGGCAAACACAACCTGCATTTTAAGGAGAGGCTCAATGTTTAAATCAGTATTGTTGCCCGTAGACTTAGGCCAAGAAAGCTCTTGGGATCGAGCGCTACCCGCAGCGGAACGCATTGCCGCTGACTATGGGGCAAAGCTCACGATCATGTCGGTGTTGCCTACATTTGGGTTGCCCGCTGTTTCTCAATATTTCCCTGAAGGGTTTGAGAAGAAGGCAGAGAGCGCTGCGAGTAAAGCATTGAAAGAGTTTGCGCGGGAGAACTGCGCAAACCCTGATGATGTGAAACTCTATTTGGCGCATGGCACAATTTATGACGAGATTTTGCAGTATGCCGATCAAATCGGTTGTGATGTCATTGTAATGGGATCGCACCGTCCGGCGCTGCAAGACTATCTTCTCGGACCAAACGCCGCGCGTGTCGTTCGGCACGCAAAGCAGTCCGTTTTTGTGGTGAGACCAAACTAGAGAGCGCGTAAGCGAAAGACAAATGTCTGCAAAACATGTATTTCCACGCCATTGCCGCGTGGAGCCACCCGTCGTCGTGCGCGGCGACGGGCCGTGGCTTTTTGATGCCAACGGAAAGAAATATCTTGATGCTTGTGGTGGGGCCGCTGTGTCTTGCTTGGGGCACTCAGCGAAGCCAGTTCTGGACGCTGTAAAGGACCAACTCGACAAGATTGCGTGGGCGCACACCTCATTCTTTACATCAGAGCCTGCTGAAAAACTTGCGGACAAACTAGTTGAGTTGGCACCCGAAAATATTGATCGGGTCTATTTCGTATCTGGTGGATCCGAGGCGACTGAAAGTGCGATCAAACTCGCACGCCAATACTTCTTAGAAATTGGCCAACCTGAGCGCAAACATGTGATTGCCAGAAAGCAAAGCTATCATGGCAACACGTTGGGAGCGCTTTCGGCGGGTGGTAACATGTGGCGTAAGGCGCAATTCGAACCGCTTATGGTTCCTTCAATGGTGCATATTGATGCGTGTCACTTTTGGCGGTTCGCCGAGGAAGGCGAAAGTGAGTTTGAATACGGGCAGCGTGTTGCAAATCAGCTTGAGGAGATGATCCTGCAACTCGGACCCGATACCGTTGCCGCTTTCATCGCCGAACCGATTGTGGGCGCGACCATGGGCGCGGTGCCGCCGGTTGAAGGCTATTACGATCGCATTCAAGAGATCTGCAAAAAGTATGGTGTTCTGCTCATAATGGATGAGGTGATGGTCGGTTGTGGTCGGACTGGCACTTTTTATGCCTCGGAGCATTATGGCATTCAGCCTGACATGATTTGCATCGCTAAAGGCATTGGCGCAGGCATTCAGCCGCTTGCTGCGATGCTCTGCTCGAAAGAGATTTATGCTGCAATTGAAAATGGTTCGGGCTTTTTTCAACATGGGCACACATATCTTGCGCATCCGGCGGCATGTGCTGCTGGGTTGGCCGTGATCGAAGAAATCGAACGTAATGATTTGCTCAGTCGAGTGAATCTGTTGGGAGATCGGCTACAAAGCGCGCTGGTGCGCGAGTTTGGCCAACATCCGTTTGTTGGCAACATAAGAGGCAAGGGGCTCTTTTGGGGATTGGAGCTTGTAGCAGATAGAAGCAGCAAAGCGCCTTTTGATCCAAAGCTTGGCATTGCCGGAAAATTAAAAAAGTCTGCGTTTGAACTTGGGCTTATGATTTATCCAATGGGCGGAACGATTGATGGCAAAAGCGGTGATCACATCTTGCTCGCTCCGCCATTCATTTATGAAGACGAACATATTGATTTGGTGATTGATCGGTTGCGACAAACTTTCGATGTCGTATTTGCGGAGTATGCAAAGTCATCATGACGCTTCCCTACATTTTGGTGGCACCAAACGGTGCACGGCGCACGAAAGCCGATCATCCAAATTTGCCCATGACGGTCGACGAAATTGTCGCCACGGCAAAAGCATGTTTTGAAGCCGGCGCAAATGGTATTCATGCGCATGTGCGTGACGCGGAAGGGCGTCACGTTCTTGATGGCGGTCAATATCGTGAGTTGTTGCGAGAGCTGGCAATCATCGTGCCCGAAATGGACGTGCAAATTACAACTGAAGCCGTTGGCCGTTATAGCCCTGCCGAGCAGATGGCTGTGGTGCGCCAAGTGCAGCCAAAAGCCGTGTCGATTGCGTTAGGCGAATTAAGTGAGCATGACGACCAAGCTGAGCTGGGCCGTTTCTATGCAGAAACACTTGAGGCAGGCACAGAAGTTCAGCACATTCTTTATGATCCGAGCGAGATACGAAAGCTGCAACTTTACATCGAACTTGGTGTGATTCCGGCGGAATCAACTTCTCTTTTGTTCGTCCTTGGGCGCTACACAGACGGCCAGGTTTCGGCGCCTGAACAGTTCGATGCATTCCAAAGATCGCTTCAATCGTCGCCTTTGAAGGAACGTGCAAAATATATGACTTGCGCCTTTGGTCTAATGGAGAAGCTATGCTTGCTCCACGCGGCGAGTAAAGGGAGTGATTGTCGAATTGGTTTTGAAAACAATATCTTATGTTCCGAAGGTGCATTAGCTGAAAGCAATGAAAGCCAGGTGGCAGAACTTGTTTCTGCCCTCAATTTGCTTCATCAAAATGATGGCAAATAGCGGCACCTGACAACGTGTCAGGTTGGTGTCAGTTTCCCATGCTCAGATGAGTCACGAACCGAAATTCGGTTTGAAGAGACTTTTTTGGGAGGACATCAATGTTCAAAAAACTCACTGCTGCTGTTGCGGCATCTTCTCTAATGTTGGGCGCGGCTTCAGTTGCGCTCGCTGATGGCCACAAAGTGGTCGATGAGATCAAATTCCTCATTCCTGGTGGCGCCGGTGGCGGCTGGGACGGTACTGCACGCGGTACTGGTGAAGCTTTGACCAAGTCTGGTCTTGTTGGCGGCGCGACATATGAAAATATGTCTGGCGGCGGCGGCGGCAAAGCGATCGCGCACATTATTGAGACAAAAGACCAAGACACTTTGATGGTCAACTCAACGCCGATCGTTATTCGTTCGCTACAAGGCGTGTTTCCGCAGTCTTTCCGTGACCTAACACCAATTGCTGGCACCATCGGTGACTATGGCGCAATGGTTGTGCACAAAGGTTCAGACATTGGCGACATGCAAACACTACTTGCAAACTACGCAAGTGACCCAAGCTCAATTGCAATTGGCGGTGGTTCGGTTGCTGGCGGTATGGACCACTTGATTGCTGCTCTTGTGATGAAAAATGCAGGCGCTAACCCAATCGAAGTGAAATACATTCCTTACGATGCGGGCGGTAAAGCGATGGCTGGCCTTCTATCAGGCGAGATTGCTGCTTTGACGACTGGCTTTGGTGAAGCGATTGAGCTTGCACGCCAAGGTGAAGTAAACATTCTTTGTGTGACATCAACTGAGCGTTTGTCTGCCGCACCAGACACACCAACTTGCGATGAAGCTGGCTCTCCTGGCACGTCATTCGTGAACTGGCGTGGCTTCTTTGCAGCGCCTGGTTTGGATGATGCGAAGAAAGCGCAGTTCGTCGAAGCACTCGAGAAAATGTACGACACACCTGAGTGGGCCGCTGTACGTGACCGCATGGGTTGGGTTGAAATCTACAACCCAGGCGACGACTTCGTGAAGTTCCTTGAAGGCCAAGAAGAAGAAATTGGCGCTTTGATGCGCGAACTTGGGTTCCTTTAATAAAACGAGTTAGACTGGTCGCGGTCATTTCTGATCGCGACCGGCCTGCGGTGACTTTGCCTAGCTTGAAGCGCCCGCTTGACGGGCGTTTTCTTTGAAGTCGATGGGGAGGCATATTGTGTTTTTTACCAAAAGAAGAATTGGCGGATTGCTGCTTTTAGCGTTCTGCGTGACGTATGGCTTGTTAAGCCAGCAAATCCCGCTTTTGCCTATTCAGGCGCGTTCGGCGTTTAACGCCAAAACGATGCCGGAGGTTCTTTCAGTGCTCGGCATAGCACTTTCGCTCGCGATTGTGTTTCTTCCCGCGCCGGGAGAATATCTTGAGCTCAAGGGCAAGGCTTGGGGCATGACGATCGCATTCCTCGTCTTGATGTCCTTTTACGGCCTAACCATTCGTCCGCTGGGATTTGTGCTTTCGTCATCGATTTTGCTTGGCGTGGGCTACTGGATCCTTGGTGAACGCAAATGGTGGCTGTTGCTCATCACTTCTGTTCCCGTTGCAACTGCATTTTGGGCGCTAATGTCACTCGGACTTGGTGTCTTTATTGAACCGCTACCTTGGTTCCTAAGAGGGTAAGCACGATGCTTGAAGGTATTCTGATCGGGCTAGGTACGGCCCTTAATCCGTACAACTTAGTTTTTGTTGTCGTTGGATGTTTTGTGGGAACATTCATCGGCATGCTGCCGGGCCTCGGTCCCATGTCTGCGATTGCACTCATGATCCCTATTGCAGCGGGATTGGACCCGGCAGCAGGCATTATCTTGATGGCTGCTGTGTATTATGGCGCAATCTTTGGCGGCTCAACGTCGTCGATTTTGATCAACGCGCCAGGGGTCGCCAGTACTGTGGCCACAAGTTTTGATGGCTACCCAATGGCCAAGCAAGGCAAGGCGGGTAAGGCGCTCGCAATTGCGGCTTATTCCTCCTTCTCCGGTGGTGTTATTGGCGCAATTCTGTTGCTCATTGCAGCGCCATTTTTGGCACAAGTATCACTTGCTTTCCACTCAACTGACTATTTTGCGTTGATGGTACTGGGGCTTACCGCTGTTGCTGCCTTTGCGGGGCAGGGCAATGTGTTAAAGGCCATGCTGATGACTGTTGTTGGCTTGATGCTTTCAACCGTTGGCACTGACCAGACGCAGGGTGTTCAGCGGTTCACCTTAGGAATGATCGACTTACTTGATGGTGTCTCATTCTTGCTCCTTGTGATGGCGACTTTCGCGCTATCAGAAGCATTGATGGCGATCTTGAAACCTAAAGGCGATGCAGATCGTTTGAAGGAAAAAGAAGCTTCTTCCAACCTTGGTTCGATGAAGATCGAAAAGGAGGAAGTGAAGGAGATGGCGCCTGTCATTGGTCGGTCTTCGATCATGGGCTTCATCATCGGCGTGTTGCCTGGTGCCGGTGCAACAATTGCTAGCTTCTTGGCCTATGGAACAGAGCAGCGTTTGGCCGGACCTGAAAAGGGTAAGCTTTTTGGCAAGGGCTCCGTGCGTGGTCTTTCTGCTCCAGAAACGGCAAACAACGCTGCCGCAACAGGCTCATTCGTGCCTCTCCTCACACTCGGTATTCCGGGTTCCGGCACGACCGCTATTATGTTGGGTGCGTTGATTGGCTATGGCATTCAGCCAGGACCACGTTTGTATCTCGATCAGCCAGCTGTGTTCTGGTCGGTCATTGTCTCCATGTGGATTGGCAATATTGTGTTGTTGGTACTTAACCTGCCACTCATCCCATATATTGCGAAAATCCTCGCCATTCCGTCGCGCTTCTTGTTGCCGCTGATTTTGTTCTTCTCGTTGATTGGCGTCTACTTTGTAAGCTTCAACACGTTTGATATTCAGCTGATGATTATCTTTGCTGTAGCGGCGGTTGCCCTTCGTTTGCTGGACTTCCCGCTGGCGCCAATGATCCTAGGATTTATCCTTGGCGGCATGATGGAAGACAATTTGCGGCGTGCGCTTTTGATCAACGATAATAGCTGGTCATTTTTGTGGGAGCGTGAGCTGACATTGACCATTCTGGCAATCGCGGCCCTCACTTTGTTTGTTCCAATGCTCCTCCCTCTTTACCAGCGTTGGCGCAAAAATGCGGATCGTGCCGGCGAAGGCGGATAAAAAAGTTGGCCGCTTGAATGGAACCAAGCGGCCAACATTAAAATGTTCCAAACCCTCTCACTGTGCACCGGCCTTTTGGCCGGTGCATTTTTATCTAAAGAGCAGTTTTTCGGGTGTTAGCTTGTCTACTGAATCTACGCCCATCAAAATCATGCCGCGGCGGATTTCGGCTTGCATAAGTTCAAGCGCGCGTTCGACACCAGGCTGTCCTGCAGCCGCCAAAGGGAATAGGTAAAAGCGTCCGCCGCCAACAGCCTTTGCGCCAAGTGCGAGTGCTTTTAGAACGTGGGTGCCGCGTTGGATGCCGCTGTCCATAATAACGTCAATTTGATCGCCAACGGCATCTACGATGGCTTTGAGCTGGTCAAATGAAGAACGTGAGCCGTCAAGCTGCCGCCCGCCATGATTTGAAATGATGATGCCAGTGCATCCAACATCAACAGCACGTTTTGCATCTTCAACAGACATCACGCCTTTGATGCAGAATTGTCCATTCCATTCTTGAACCATTTCGGCAACGTCATCCCATGAGATGGAATGATCGAGCATCTCGGTGAAGTATTTGCCAATCGACATGGCGCCGCCACTCATATCGACGTGGTCATCTAGTTGCGGCAATGCGAACTTTTCGTGGGTTACGTAGTTGAGTCCCCACATAGGCTTGATAGCGAATTGAGCCATGCCCCCGAGTGTCAGCTTAAAGGGGATGGAGAAGCCGGTTCGAAGGTCGCGTTCTCGGTTGCCGCCAACAATGGCATCAACTGTGAGCATCATCACGTCAATATTGGCTTGTTTTGCCCGTTGCAGCATGACTTTGTTCAGTTCACGGTCCTTGTGAAAATAAAACTGATAGGCCTGTGGGGTGTCATACTTTTCGCGCAACTCTTCTAGGCCGACCGTGCCGAGGGAGGAAACACCAAACATGGTGCCAAACTTGTTGGCAGCGGCGGCAACCGCTCGCTCTCCATCATGATGGAACAGGCGTTGCAGCGCTGTTGGTGAGCAGTAAATTGGCATGTCGAGCTTTTGCCCCATTACCGTAACCGACATGTCGACATCGGTAATGCCGCTTAGAACATCGGGAACAAGGTCGCAGCTGTCAAACGCTTCAGTATTGCGGCGGTAGGTGACTTCATCATCGGCTGCGCCATCAATGTAATTGAAGATTGGCGATGGTAGTCGCTTTTGCGCGAGTTTTCTAAAATCCTGAAAATTATGACAATCTGACAGCCGCACGTGTTGCTCCTCCACATTTGTTGACGGGACGCTAGCCTAACAATTGTAAAATGGTCAAGTTTATTTACCAGTCATGCGGTTCGCCTTTTGGCTATAATAGTGCCTGTCGGCGTTTGGCAATCTGCTCTCTTCGTCCGCGACTTTGGTCCAAGAGGTAGGAGCGCTCTACGAAGTTTATGTGATCACGTGCCGCCTTGCGAGCTTGTTCGGGGTTGCCATCCATAATGGCTTGATAAATGGCGCGGTGTTGTTGAAGCAACAATTCCGCCGAACCGTCACCTTCTTTGGCGCGCAAAACGGCGCGGTTATAAAACAGGTTTTGTCGCGTCAGCGCATAAATAGAAGACATTGAATGCACAAGAAGCGTGTTGTGGCTCGCATCAACAATCGCGACGTGAAAGCGAATGTCAGCATCTTCGGATGCTTCAAAGTCGTTTGTCTGATGTGCGGTTTCCAGCTCGTTCATGATAGCTGAAAGGATCTCTTTATCGATCTTTGTGGCACGTTCGGCCGCCAATGCAGATGCAAATTGTTCTTGTTCCCGACGAAACTCTAGATAATCCAGAAACGCGCCAGAGTGTCTTGAGTATAGCTCGATCAGGGCAGGCGACATCGCAGAGCCGATCAACGGTGCGACGAAAGTCCCTTCGCCGTGCCTAGAAATGATAAGCTCATGGTCTTCAAGCCGTTTAAGTGCCTCACGAACCTTTGGCCGAGACACGCCCATATTCTCGGCAATATCGCGTTCGGAAGGTAATTTGTGCCCATCACGCAGAACGCCATTTAGAATCAATCCTTCTAATTGCTCGACAATTGCATCGACAACTGAGGCGTGTTCGACGGGTTCGAATATTCTGCTCTGTAGGCTCAAGGGTAATCTTTCCATGGCGGTAAATAAAATTATCCTTCAAATTTCTATCCTGAATTGAGATGTGAAAAAAGAAAAAATCATCGGCTTGACGCAAAAATCTGAAAAAAGGCTCAGCAAAACTGGAATTTTTTGCACATCTCAAGCCGTATTTATACGCTACCTCCTGCAAAAATTAGTTACATAATGGAGAATTTTGCAACTAAAGTTGGTGAGT
>CAJXLH010000114.1 GCA_913055925.1 uncultured Maritalea sp.
ATCTAATCAGAAATTTCGTGATCATTTATGGCGTCGGGCTAACGGTTTACTTCTTTTGGGCGCAATATGGGGCGTAGTTAAACGCCCCTCACCCAAACCGCGCAATCGTGAAATGCCGCGCCGCCGAAAGGTGGCACGGGGTCTGAGCCAATAAGCGTGTTGATGCCAATGCCATCTTGATGCGAACGGTTTTGATGGAGGCCTTCAACAATCACGACCCCTTGTTGAATGTCATCAAAAAGCGACGCGTTTAGAGTCACTTGCCCGCGTTTGTTGCCAATTTGAATCTGGTCGCCGTCCGTTATGCCCAAGCGTGATGCGTCGGCAGAGTGGATTAGCGCTTTGGGTGACCCTTCGCGCTTTTGCGAGCCGGTCGTTTCGTTAAACGACGTATTTAAGAAACCGCGAGCAGGACTTGTGGTCAGTCGGAATGGATGCGTTTCGTCGCAAGGCTCGTTGACTTCCCAATGGTCTGGAAATTTCGGCATGATTTGCGGATCACATACAAATTCAACGCCTTTGGTATCGCGCGTGGCGTGCCAATCGGGTGAGAATTTGAAACGGCCGTCCGGCCATGCAAAACCATGCCGATAATGCGCGTCGTCCGTTGGCCTTGCTTTCTCAACAAATCCTTGGCGCTCGAATGCTTCAAAGTCGTCCATGCCGGACTGTTTGAATGTGTGCTCGACCAATTCATTGTCGCTCATTTCAAAGAAAGCAGAGCTGACGCCCAGTCGCTTTGCCAGCTCGGCAAATAGCCAATGATTTGACCTTGCTTCGCCTGGCGCTTCGATCAGTTTTGGCCCATGCAGGATGCGCGTATGACCGCCACGTGTGTAGTAATCATTGTGTTCCAAAAACATGGTCGCGGGCAGCACATAGTCCGCCAGCTCGGCGGTTTCGGTCATGATTTGCTCATGCACGACCGTGAACAAATCGTCACGCAAGAAGCCCTTGCGCACTTTGGCCTGCTCTGGCGCGACAACCGCAGGGTTGGTGTTTTGGATCAAAAGCGCTTTTACCGGGGTCTCAGATTTGAGGGCAGCGGCCTCCCCTAGCAATGCCGGGCCAATTTCGCACATGTCCAGCAAGCGCGTTGGCGTATCAACCAGATCTTTGCCTTCAAGATCGGTTTTGTCGAGTTCCCAAGTTCCGGAGTTGGAATGAAACGCGCCGCCACCTTCATGCAGCCAAGCGCCTGTCATCGCAGGGATGGACAACGCGGCATGCATGGCCACTGCGCCATTACGTTGGCGGGTGAAGCCGTATCCAAGCCGGAAAAATGTGCGCTTGTTTTGACCGACAAGCTTTGCAAACTCTTCAATTTGAGCGACCGACAAGCCAGTGATGCCAGCAGCCCATTCGGGTGTCTTATCTTTTAGATGAGATTCAAATTCGTCGCTGAAGTCTGTGAATTTGCTCATATATTCGCGGTCGGCAAGTCTATCCCGCAACAAGATATGCATGATGGCACAGGCCAATGCGCCATCGGTTCCTGGACGCAGAACAATGCCTAAATCAGCCTGTTTCATCGTCGCGTTTTTATAAACATCCACAACGACAATTTTCGCGCCACGTTCTTTTCTCGCGCGCAACGCATGGGTCATCACATTAACCTGAGTGTGGACAGGATTTGTGCCCCAAATCACCACCACATCAGACAAGGCCATTTCTTCGGGGTTGGCGCCCATCAGTTTGCCGGTGCCTGCCACATAGCCCGCCCAGCTGATCATGGAGCAAATGGTGCCATATTGGCGGGAATAGCCTTTGGCATTGCG
This sequence comes from uncultured Maritalea sp., assembly GCA_913055925.1. Classification (GTDB taxonomy): domain Bacteria; phylum Pseudomonadota; class Alphaproteobacteria; order Rhizobiales; family Devosiaceae; genus Maritalea. Next base: position 1,779 of record CAJXLH010000114.1, read on the forward strand.
CAAACGATCCAGACCGTCGCGCATCACATGGCCCATAGTTCCCGCGTAATTGTAAGGCCAAATCGCTTCAGCGCCGAATTCCTCTTCGATTTGAAGAAAGCGGCTTGCAATGTCATCCAGCGCTTCGTCCCAACTCACGCGCTCAAACTGTCCGCTGCCCTTGGGGCCGACGCGTTTAAGCGGATATAAAACACGGTCTGGATTGTGCACGCGTTCAGCGTAGCGGGCGACTTTCTCGCAAATCACGCCTGCCGTGTATGGGTCATCTTTGGCACCGCGCACACGACCAATTGTGTGATCATCAATGATCTCCACATCGAGCGCGCAAGTGGACGGACAATCATGTGGGCAAACGCTGCGTGCAACCGAGCGAACAACGGGTTTATTCATTTTGCTGAACCTAAACGGTGCGACCTATCAAATCGAGCCCAGTCAGACCGTTTCGCGGCGCCTTTGTCAAGAAAACAAAAAAGGCCGCGCTTTGCAGCACGGCCTTCAAAAATTTCAGCAATTGCGAAAAAAAGCAATTAGCCGACGATCTCGTCGTCAGAGAAGAAGAATTTGATTTCTTCTGCAGCAGTTTCAGGTGCGTCTGAACCGTGAACTGAGTTTTCGCCGATTGAAAGTGCGAACTCTTTACGGATTGTGCCTTCTGCTGCTTCTTCAGGGTTTGTTGCGCCCATAACTTCGCGGTTTTTCGCGATGGCGTTTTCGCCTTCAAGAACTTGAACAACAACTGGCTCTGACATCATGAATTCCACAAGCTCGCCGAAGAATGGACGCTCTTTGTGCACAGCGTAGAAGCCTTCAGCTTGTTCTTGTGACATGCGGATGCGCTTTGAAGCGACAACACGAAGACCTGCGTCTTCGAATTTCGCGATGATTTTACCTGTTAGGTTGCGCTTAGTTGCATCAGGCTTGATGATTGAAAATGTACGTTCCAGAGCCATTTTATCGTCCTTAGTAAGTGGGAGAATTTGCGCGGGGTTTTACGCTGCATTGCCTAAAGACACAACCCTTAGTTTTTGCCTTTGTGCTTTATTGGGCACACAGGCCAAACGCATTGGCCCAAAAGGGCCGCCAACACGTTGACGCAACATCGGCAGACAGCTATGCGTGAAGCTGAAATCTAGCAAAGAGATGAACCGATGGATTCCGGCAGCTTTATTCGAAGACCTGTTTGATACCCGCCTCGCCCGCTCACTTGAAGTGAATGGCGAATGACGCCCCTTTTGCGTGAAAAAAATCAAACCAATCGAATAAAATATCATTATAGGCTGCTCACCCATGTTGCAGATTACAAACCTTACCTACCTTATTGAAGGCCGAACCCTTTTCGAAAACGCCTCTCTAACCCTACCCGCTGGCAGCAAAGCTGGCTTTGTTGGCCGCAATGGTTCAGGCAAGACAACGCTTTTCAAAATTCTGAAAGGCGAAATTGCCCCTGATGGCGGCGAATTTGAGATCCATCAGCGCGCCAAAATGGGCTCTGTTGCACAAGAAGCACCGGCGACCCAAGACAGCGTGATGGACATTGTGTTGTCCGCTGATAGCGAAAGACTAAAGCTGCTCGAAGAAGCAGAAACCGCAACAGATCCGATGCGCATTGGCGAAATCCACACGCGCCTTGCTGAAATTGAAAGCCATTCCGCTGAGGCCCGCGCCAGTGCGGTGCTAAAAGGACTTGGCTTTGACAAAAACAAGCAAGCTGAGCCCTGCGCTAACCTTTCGGGTGGCTGGCGCATGCGCGTGTCTTTGGCTGGGGTTTTGTTTTCAAAACCTGATTTGCTGCTGCTTGACGAACCGACAAACTATTTGGACCTTGAAGGCACGTTGTGGCTTGAGCGCTATTTGGCGAACTACCCCTACACCGTGTTTATGATCAGCCACGATCGTGACTTGCTGAATAAAGCGGTGAACTCGATAGTTCACCTCGAACGTGGCGGGCTGACTTTTTATCGCGGCCAATATGACCAGTTTGAAGCGAACCGCCGTTTGCAGATGGAGCTGAATAACAAGCAACGCGAAAAGCAGCTTGAACAGCTTGAGCATATGCAAAAGTTTGTGGAACGGTTCCGTGCAAAAGCGACAAAAGCCAAACAAGCGCAGTCTCGTCTCAAACGCATGGAAAAGATCAAACCCGTTGAGGCGTTGTTTGATGAGCATGTGTCGCCCTTCAGCTTTCCGCAGCCCAAACGTGCTGTTTCTTCGCCACTGGTTGATCTGGAAGATGTGGCAACCGGCTATGGCAACACGCGCATTTTGAGCAAATTGAATGGTCGCATTGACCCCGAGGACCGGATTGCGCTGGTTGGGATCAACGGCAACGGTAAGTCGACCTTTGCAAAACTCTTGGCAGACGAACTGCCCTTGCAAGAAGGCCGGTATACCAAAGCGCGCAAGCTGGAAGTTGCGCACTTTGCGCAGCACCAAATGGATATGCTCAACCCAAAGCAAACGCCTTTGGAACATGTTGAGCCGCTAATGCCTTATGACAGCGAGGCCAAGCGTCGCGCGCGGGTCGCGCAAATGGGACTGAGCACATCGCGGATGGATACGCTTGCCGAAAATCTTTCGGGTGGCGAGCGGGCGCGATTGCTGATGGGACTAATCACCTTTGGTGGCCCGAACCTGTTGATCTTGGACGAACCGACCAACCACCTCGATATTGATAGCCGTGATGCTTTGGTCCAAGCGCTGAACACTTACGAAGGGGCGGTGCTGATTATTTCGCACGACAGGCACCTTATTGAAGCGACGGTTGATCAGCTTTGGATTGCGGAGAATGGCACCATTTCGGTGTGCGATTTCGACCTAGATACCTATCAGCGCTCAATCGTCGGCAATAAGTCAGAGAAAAGTGACACGACAAAAGACAACAGTCCCGCGGACAAGAAAAAAGAACGGCAACGCAATGCTGCTTTGCGAGCGGAACTGGCGCCCTTATGCAAAGAAATCAAAACCTTAGAAGCCAAGGTTGAAAAACTGAATCAGCAATTGGCAAAGACCGACAAGGCACTGGAAGACCCTGAGCTTTTCCAAAAGGATCAGGCAAAAGCCGTGCAGTTGGGTAAGGAACGCGCCGACCTTCTTCAGAGCATCGATTTGGCAGAAAGCGAATGGATGGATAAGGTTGATGCGTTGGAGGCAGCGGAACAAGCGCAAAAAGCTTAGGTACAACTCCAAACGCAATCATCGTGTGGAGGACAAGATGAAACGGTTTTTCGGTGCACTGGTATTTATATGCAGCTTGGTCTTTTCTAGCCCAAGCTATCCGCAAGAGCTGACGGACGAGCAAACGCAAGAAGCTATCACTTTTGCGCAGCGCGCCGCGACCTATGTCCTCTACCATGAAATCGGCCATTTGTTCGTGGCTCAATATGAACTTCCCATATTGGGCCGCGAAGAAGACGTTGCCGACAATATCGCCACATTGATGCTGTTGCTGGCTGAAGATGAAGATAAGGACAACATTCTTCTCGACAGCGCGCATAGCTGGTTTTTATCCAACGACTCTGCCACCGACGATGTGATTTCGGATGCTGAATTTTACGACTCGCACTCGCTCGATATCCAGCGCGCCTTCCAGATTATCTGTTTGATGGTTGGGGCAGATCCTGCGCTTTTCGCCGAAGTCGCAACCCAAGTTGGGATAGATGACGACCGACAAGAAAGCTGCCAGTTCGATTTCGCCCAGCTCACGAATAATTGGTTGCGGTTATCCGAAGCCTTTATCAAGAAAACCAATGAAGGCGCTAAAATTGAAGTGATCTATGAACCGTCGGACGAAGAATTCGAATATGCCGCCGCGATCTTTCAAAATGGCGAAATATTGGAATTTGTCGCCAAGGAAATCGAAGAAAACTACTCCCTGCCCGCGCCCGCACGCTTTATCGGCAAGAACTGCGGCACCGCCAACGCCTACTACGATCCTTCCAAAAACGATGTGGTGATGTGCTACGAACTCACCGCAAGGTTTTTAGACCTGATTGTCGAGGATATGCTGCGGTATCCTGAGGGGTAGCAAATCTACTTCGGCCGAAATGCCTTTGGGGATTTACCTGTCCAGCGCTTGAAAGCGCGAGAAAACGCCGCGGCGTCTGAAAACCCGGTTAAGAATGCCGTTTCACCAACCGAGAGATTTTGTTCTTTCAGGTAGCGAATTGCCAAACGTTTTCGAACGGACACAAGTACTTCTGAATAAGTAGTATTCTCTTCTTTTAGCTTTCTAAACAGTGTTTGCCTGCTCATATTCATTTTTGAGGCAATTATCTCCGCACTATACTGCTCAACATAGATCGAATTTAGGAATTCGGTTTGCAACTTGGCTGTAAATGTTGCGACGTTTGTGAGTTCATCTGACAGAAGTTCAGCTTTGTTTGAGAGCAGGTCAAATATGTATCTCGGATTTTGTTGAACTTCCCAGTCCGCGACCCCCGGGTGCAGTTCAAGAGCGTTCCATTCTGTTTCGAAGTACACTGGGCACTGGAACACACGCTCGACCTCTTCTCGGTAAGTTGGGGGCGGGTGCGCGAAATACACGGAGAGAACATGCGGTTCTGCCAGGAAACGTCGAGGCCCACAGGTCAAGCGCGCGAAGGCGCATTCGATTAAGTCGGACGGCAAGTTTTGCAAGCTGTCACGTTGCACCATGAACAATTGGCCGCTTCGGTCAGCGAGCCGAAATGGCGGTTGTGCCGCAGTGGAATCGAAATCAGCAGCAAGTCGCGCATACCGCTGCAACTGTTCAAATGCCTCGCCCATTGTTCTGGACGCATTCATGATCATCCCGAGCACCGAAATCTCTGACATGCCCACCGCTTCGCCCCAGTGGAGCGCTAGCGCAGGGTCCCCTGTCGAGTGCTTGGATTGTATAAGGACCTCAAGGAATTTCTTCGCCGAGAACCGCGCATCGGGGTCCATGTTTTCGTCGAAACCGACCCCTGCGGTGCTTGCTAGTTGTCTTACGTCAGCACCGCAAGAAACAGCAAAGTCAAACAAGCTCTTCGCAAATCCAAATGAAACAGTCGCCGAATTCACCTTCTATTCCTGCAACCAAAAAACAAAATCTTGCAACGCTCAATCATCGCTGCCCCACCATGTGGGTGTTAGTTGTCTAAGGCATACATATGGAATGCACAGTTTGTGATTTAAACCTTCTGAGGAAATTATGATTTCACCTTCGCCGCTTCGGCTTAACTTGATACGCGCATGCTTTTTGCTTCTTGTGGTGGGTCTCTTCATTCAAATTGTGCCTGATCTTTTTGGTCCAGCAGCCTCGATGTCAGCGATGGCGGGCGTGGTGGTTGCCATGTTGAGCGCACTTGCGATTTTGTCAATTGTCGGGCTGTTTTCGCCGATAAAAATGCTACCGTTGATGCTTTTTGAGATGTTGTGGAAACTTCTTTGGACATGTTCTGTGGCACTACCGCACTTCCTAGCAGGCACAATAACTGAAGAACTCGGTGAGCTTATGTTCGCCGTGGCATTTGTCATCCCGTTCGTCTTCATTTTTCCGTGGCGTTTTTGGACCACTGAAATTCGGAATAGCTTTGTTTCATGGCGCTAGAGCTGCATTACAATCAAGCCTTCTTCACCCACTTCCCGTTTGGCTCTTGCTGCCAGTAAGTCAGGTCGTGTTTGTCTTTGAGGGATTTCCATACCTGCCGCGCGGTGGTGACGGCGTCAGGGTTGTGGCCATCGAACAAGTACACAAGGCGGTCATAGCCCTCTTCGTCGCGCGGGACGGCGCCTTTGGCGAAGAAGCGCAGTTGAGCTTGGTTGGGATTGTCTTGCGCCATAGTTATGGCAATGGGCAGGTCTGCTGCCTGGTCGCCTTCGGCGATGCCGTGCGGCAAAAAGCTTTCGTCTCGATAGGTCCAAAGGGCCGCATCGAGACCCTGTAATGCGCCCTCATCGGCGACTTCGACCACGGCTTTCCAACCGCGTTCCAGCGTTTTTTCCAGCAAAAGGGGCAGCACCTCTTCCAAGGGGCGCTGCTCCAAATGGTAAAACAAGATCTCGGTCAATTTTGCCTCGAAGGGTTTACCGGCCTATTCGTATTTGTCGCGCACAAGCTTATCGAGCAGCGCCACGCCAAATCCAGTGCCCCAGCTTTGATTTATCGGCGATGCAGTGACGCCCATGGCTGTTGACAAATCGATGTGCGCCCAAGGCACTTCACCCACAAAACGCTTCAAGAATTGCGCTGCAGTGATAGCCCCTGCCCAGCGGCCCGCGATGTTTTTCATATCCGCGTTTTTGGTGTTGAGCATTTTGTCATATTCGGGGCCCATCGGCATGCGCCATACGCGCTCGCCAGAGGCAAAGCCCGCAGTTGTAAGTCCGTCGGCCAACTCGTCATTGTTCGAGAAAAGCCCAGCATATTCATGACCAAGAGCCACAAGGTTTGCACCGGTGAGTGTTGCCAAGTTGATCATGATTTTTGGCTTGTATGTTTCTTTGG
>CAJXLH010000115.1 GCA_913055925.1 uncultured Maritalea sp.
CGATTGAGCTTGACCTTGCTGACGCTGAAACAGGCGATTCACTTCACATCTCTAAAGTGAAGTTGCCAGAAGGCGTTAAGCCAACAATTACTGATCGTGACTTCACAATCGCAACGATTGCAGCACCATCTGCACTTAAGTCTGAAGACAATGCAGACGATGCAGCTGAGGGCGAAGGCGACGAAGCAGCAGCAGAAGGCGGCGAAGAGTAAGATCTTTCGCGATCAAGGCGCGACCTCTAGGGCGCGCCTTGCCATCGGAGAGCGATTTTTTGGCGGGGGTGCCGGGGTAGTGAGCGCAGCGAACGACGGCGGCATTTTCAACTTGAGGGTGCCGGGGTAGCGAGCAAGGCGAGCGACGGCGGTACGAAAAAAGATGCACCTGTTAGTAGGTCTGGGAAATCCCGGTAAGAAATATCAAGCTCACCGACACAATGTTGGATTTATGGCGGTGGACGCAATTGCGCGCCGCCATAATCTCCCCGCTTATCGGTCAAAGTTCAACGCTGAGATGACCGAAGGCACAATAGACGGCGAACGGGTTATTTTGCTCAAGCCGCAAACCTATATGAACAATTCTGGCGATAGCGTTGCAGCTGCTGCGAAGTTTTTCAAACTCGCGCCTGGCGATATTACCGTGCTTTATGACGAGCTTGACCTCGCGCCCAACAAGCTTCGGGTAAAAACCGGCGGCGGCAATGGCGGCCATAACGGCATTCGCTCGATGGAAGCCCATTTGGGCAAAGACTTTCACCGGGTGCGCATTGGCATTGGCCACCCAGGCCACAAAGACCGTGTGCACAATCATGTGCTTGGCGACTTCGCGAAGGCCGATCAACAATGGCTCGATCCGCTACTTGATGCGATTGCTGATAACGCTGGCATGCTCGCGGCCAACAATGGGCCGAATTTTATGAACAAGGTCGCTTTGGCGACCAAGGGCGACAATTCAGACAATCACAAGTCGAAGAAGTCTGCTCCGGTAAACAAGGCGCCAAAAGCGCAAAGCCATGTGCGTCAAGCCAGGCAACAAACCAAACAAATGCCCGAAAAAGGGCCAATGGCTGACATGCTGAAAAAGCTGTTTGGCAGCAAAGAATAGGAATGCAAAATGGGTTTTAAATGCGGCATCGTTGGCTTGCCCAACGTCGGAAAATCAACACTGTTCAATGCCCTCACCCGCACCGCGGCAGCGCAAGCAGCGAACTTCCCGTTCTGTACCATTGAGCCCAATGTTGGTGAAGTGAGCGTGCCCGATGAGCGCCTCGACAAAATCGCGGCCATCGGAAAATCTGCAGAAATTATCCCAACACGACTTAGCTTTGTGGATATTGCTGGCCTTGTGAAGGGCGCAGCGCAAGGCGAAGGTTTGGGCAACCAGTTTTTGGCCAACATTCGTGAAGTCGACGCTATTGCGTATGTTCTACGTTGCTTTGAAAACGACGATATTGTGCACGTTTCTGGTCGTATCGACCCGTTGGCGGACGCTGAAGTTGTGGAAACTGAATTGATGCTTTCTGATATGGAAAGCCTAGAGAAACGTATCGGTGGTTTGGAAAAGCGTATACGCGGGCAGGACAAAGACGCCAAAGTAACGCTTGATCTGGTCAACCGCACACTTGAAGTGTTGCGCGACGGTAAGCCAGCGCGCCATGTTGAAATCTCCGATGACGAGCAAAAACCATTCAAAGAGCTACAACTTCTTACATCAAAACCTGCACTTTACATCTGCAATGTTGATGAAGATGCAGCTGCCGATGGCAACGAGATGACAAAAACGGTTGAAGAATATGCCAAAGCGCAAAATGCGCGCGCGGTGATCATTTCAGCCGAAATCGAATCTGAATTGAGCCAACTCGAAGATGACGAACAGGCTGAGTATCTTGAAACAATGGGACTTGAAGAGCCGGGCCTAAACCGCATCATTCGCGAAGGCTATAAGCTATTGAATCTTCAAACCTACTTCACGGTTGGCCCGAAAGAAGCACGTGCGTGGACAGTGACTGTCGGCACCAAAGCGCCGCAAGCAGCAGGTGTGATCCACACGGACTTTGAACGCGGCTTCATCCGCGCGCAAACCATCGCCTATGATGATTTTGTTGAGCTTGGCGGCGAAGCAGCAGCGAAAGAAGCGGGCAAAGCACGCGACGAGGGCAAGGAATATGTGGTGAAGGACGGCGACATCATGCTGTTCAAGTTCAACACTTAGGGTTTTCATTCCCAATCAGGCAGATTTCAGAACCCCGTCACCTTGGCGGGGTTTCCAGATTCTTGCGGCCCTTGAACGCATTTATCCCAAAACAATCAGCCTTTCGCGATTTCCGGGTTGTCGTTTACGTCAATATATGTACGATTGCGGCAATAGGGCAATCGCATAAAAGGCATTTCATTAAAATGACAAATCCGATTACCAAGGACCGGCGCCATTTTGAGGATCTCAAAGTTGGCGAGGTCGTACAATTGGGCAAACGTACACTTTCAAAAGACGATATTATCTCATTTGCGAAAGAGTTTGACCCGCTACCCTTTCACCTAGACGAAGAAGTAGCGAGAAAATCGCTACTAGGCGGCCTTGCCTCCTCCGGTTGGCAAACCGCAGGCTTTAGCTTGCGTATGCTTGTCGATGAGTTTCTGAGCAAAGTTGCGGGTATGGGTGGCCTTGGCTTTGACAATCTAAAGTGGAAGCGTCCGCTGATGAAGAACGACACCCTGACTGGCGCCGTGACGATCTCTGCACTGCGGCGATCCAAATCACACCCGGAAATGGGCATTGTTGTTTTGGACTTCGATATGCGCAACCAAAAAGACCAGCAAGTGATGACGCTTAGTCTAACCAATTTGGTTGAAGTGCGTGACCCGTCCGCCCCGATCGAGGAGAACGCAGCATGACCCTCTGGTTCGAAGACATCGACTTGGTCACCGTTTGGCCGCTAGGAGAATACACCTTCACCGAAGAAGAAATCATCCGCTTTGCCAAGCGATACGACCCTCAATATTTCCATATTGACCCTGAAGCGGCAAAACATAGTCACTTCGGCGGCATCATTGCCTCTGGCTGGCACACAGTCTCAATCGGCCACAAAGTCATGGTCGACTTCATGTATGCCCATGACGCTGAACAGCGTGAGCGCGGCGAAGAGCCTGGCGTCTCTGGCCCGTCACCCGGCGTCAACAAAATGGAATTCAAGGCACCAGTACGCGCAGGCGACACCATCCGCTTTGATCTCAGCGTAAAGGACAAGCGAAAGTCCAACTCGCTGCCAGGATGGGGCGTTCTCACCAGCATTATTGAAGCTTATAACCAGCAAGATGAATTGGTTTACCGCTCTGAGATTGCCAGTTTTTCGAAACTGCGCGACTACAAACCGACATTAAAAGAGCGTGCCCTTTTGGCCATGGCCGCCATGCCGGTTTTCAAAAAGCTGTTGCGCAAATAGTTCAATCTTGACAGATCGCGCCCTGTGCGCGATCTTCCGCTCGTCTAAATTACGAGGTGACGCATAAAATGATCAGCTAAGGTTTATCGACGCGACCCATGAACACCTTTGCGAACAAGTTCGACCGAGCTTGAGCGAGGCTATGCGGGCACGATAGACCAGACAAGCGATCACGGGCCACATCGTCCCGCACGCGTCTTTTTCAAGTCATCACTTTCATCATTTTCTTTGCGCCCGTTGTGGCGCGCATAAGCCTATGGAGGCAACAATGGATCACATTCCAACAACCATCAAATCAATTTCAAGACAAAAGGGCGCGGCACGCAACGCCAAGCGCCGACTGATGGAAGGAATAATCAGTGAAAGCCCCATTTACACACGCAAACCTGAAGAACCAAAAAGCATTCAACCAACCTAAGTTTGGCAAAGGCCAACAACCGAAACATATCGGCAAACAGGGCTTACAAAAGCCCCCGACGAAGCCAAAAAAATTGGTGGATTTAGAAACTATTTTGAAGAAATAGTGCAATCCGAGGCGCGGCTAAGGTCGCGCCTCACACACACGTCAATACATCGACTTTTTATAAGACTCTTCCAGCCGATCATCGATCTTTTGCTGCTCCGCAGCGTCTTCCGGCGCACCAGTAGTTTGGTCCAAAATCATTTTGGCCAATGATGGCATTTCGCTGCGGTTTTGATGGCTTTCCTGATCCCAAAGCTTTGAACGGCGAAACGCTTTGGCGCAGTGGAGGAAAATCTCACTAATCTCAACGACAATCGCCAGTCTCGGCAACTTTCCCTTTACGGTCATCTTTTCCAGCAGCGCTGGGTCGTTGGTAAGTTTGGCATTGCCGTTTACGCGAAGTGTCTCGTCATAGCCAGGAATTAAAAACAAAAGCCCGACCGCAGGATTTTCGACGATGTTCGCAATGCTGTCGAGCCGATTGTTGCCCGGCCGATCAGGGATCGCCAACGTCGTCGCATCAAGAATTTGAACAAAACCTGCAGGGTCACCGCGCGGGCTAACATCGGCGCGTCCATCTCGCCCTTGCGTGCCTAGGCAGACAAATGGCGACCGCTTGATGAACTCAACCGAGTGTTCGTCCAAAGCATCGATACACTTGCTTTTCGCCAACGGCGAGATGCCCGGGTACAATGCACGCAAGTCGCCTTCGGTTGAGACAATGTATTTTTCATCAAGCATTTGTTCCACCATTTTCATCGCTCAGCTTTGAAAGATTAACTTGGCGCCGGCTAAGCCAAACACTGCTGCAAACCCACCCTGTATCCAACGCCGCAATCGCAGATACCCATTCATCATGCGTTTGGTGGAGAACAGCAGCGCAAATGATGTCATGGTAATGATGGAAACCGTATAGGCGCCTGCGAACACAACAAAGCCCATCCACCACGGTGCGTCTGGTCGCAAACCAAGTGTGATTACGGCACCCCAAGCAAATAAGGCCTTTGGGTTCGTCACATGGATGAGGAAACCGCCAATATATTGTCGCCGCAAGTCTTTGCTGCCCACATCTTGCATCTCTTGATCGGTTTTTGCGGCGGCGCTCTTCGCCGCCTTAAAACCCAACCACAAAAGATAAAGCCCACCAGCAATTTTGAGCCAATAAAGCACACCCTCAAATGAAACAATGAAGGCAGCAAGGCCGAACACTGAGAGCAGGCCCCATAGAACGGAACCTGATAGAATTCCAGCAGCCTTTGCCAATCCTTGCGGGCGACCATGCGCCATTGAGGCACCTGCAACCGCCAGTGACGCCGGTCCCGGGCTTGCCACAGCAAGAAAGAAAACGAGATATGCCAACGCCATGTTTGGCAGGTGCGCGATTACAATTTCCATGAGCTCACTCACACGAGTTTAGAGGAGCGAACAGGCTGACCTGCGCAAACGCGACAGTCAAGACTTAGTCCCCCTCAAACTCGAGCAAGAAATGCGTATCGACATTCTGCGCGCGAATTTTTTCTGCGCCCCCCAGATCGGGAAGATCAATAACAAACGCTGAGTGATCTAATGTCGCTCCCGTGCGCCGGATCAAAGTAATCGCGGCGATGGCTGTACCACCGGTGGCCACCAGGTCGTCAACCAAAAGGACGTTGTCGCCTTCTTGTACGGCCCCGGCATGCATCTCAATCGTGTCGACGCCATATTCTAGCGCGTAGTTTTGTCCAATGGTTTCACCCGGCAGCTTCCCCGCTTTGCGGATCGGAACAAAGCCAACACCCAACTCAATCGCCAAACCAGCACCGAAGATGAAGCCCCTCGCTTCGATACCTGCAACATGCGTGATACCTTTATCTCGGAACGGATCCGCAAGGCGATGAATGCTCTCTTTAAAGCCTTCGGGATGTTCAATGAGCGAAGTGATGTCACGAAACATCACGCCGGCTTTCGGGTAATCAGGTATCGTGCGGATTAGTGACTTAAGGTCCATGGTTCGCGCCTTACTTTTGGGCTGCTCGGACGTCTGAAGCCACATGCTCGGCCGCGCCCGCCATAACCACCTTTAGCAAGTTCACGCTGGTTGGCGCCAGCGCAAATAGAAGGATTTGCCCAATTTCCTGATCAATCGGTCAACAAAAAAGGGCTGCCTTTCGGCAGCCCTTCTTCAAATTATGTCATCTCGATCAGCTTAGTGATCAACCGCGTCCCACAAACGACGCTTCACGAGGTACATCATACCCGCAAAGAGGATGAGGAACAGCAATACACGGAAGCCAAGTTCCTTACGTGCATTCATGTCTGGCTCTGCAAGCCACATCATAAATGCCGCAACGTCTTTCGCGTATTGTTCAACTGTTTCAGGTGCATCACCTTCATAGTCAATCAACTCATCAGACAATGGTGGAGCCATCGAAATCGCGTGACCTGGGAAATAGTCGTTGTAGTACTGACCTTCGCCAAGTTCAAAGCCGTGAGGCGCTTCTTCGTGGTAGCCCACAAGAAGGTTGTAGATGTAATCCGCGCCACCTTCTTGGTAAACTATGAAGTAGTTACCAATCCAGTTCGGGAATTTCTGCGGAACGTTACGGGCCTTCGCCAAAACAGAGAAGTCTGGTGGTACAACACCGTTGTTCGCGTCTTTAGCGTCTTGCGGTGATGCCCAAGGGTTTGGCCAAGCATCCGCAGGTATACCGTTGCGTTCGCCGTCAGCTGCTTCAGGGTCCTCGATTGTGAACTCTGCTGCCAATGCTTTCACTTGATCTTCAGTGTAGCCAGGGCCACCACGACCAGAAAGCATACGGAACGTAAACAAGTTCGCGCTGTGACAAGAAGAACAGCTCTCTTGGAACACTTGGAAACCACGCTGAAGCTGGTTCGGATCGTATTTGCCGAAGATTCCAGCAAATGTCCAATCCTGAAGCTCAGGATCTGGGCCAGTGCTTGCGCCTGCTGCGAATGCAGAACCTGCTGAAAGCGTACCTGCTGCAAGTAGGACAGCGCCGATGATTTTTGAAAAACGGTTCATCATCTCTCTCCCCTTATTCCGCAGCTTTTGTTGCATTTTTAGCCAGAACGGATTCTGAAATGCTGTTTGGTAGCGGCTTCGGTGTTTCAATGCTCGGCAAGAACGGCAAGATGATCAAGAAGTATGCGAAGTAGTAGAATGTGCATAGCTTCGCGAAGAACAAATATACGCCTTCTGCTGGTGCCGCGCCGAGGTAAGTCAACGCGATGAAGTTAACAACCCACAACCAGTAGAACCATTTGAACATTGGGCGGAACGCGCCAGAACGAACTTTTGAACGGTCCAACCAAGGCACAACAAACCAAATCGCAATCGCACCAAACATAGCGATAACACCGCCAAGTTTACTGTCGATAGGACCGATGTTGAAGTCGATCGCACGAAGGATCGCGTAGAATGGCAAGAAGTACCATTCAGGCACAATGTGCGGTGGTGTGACTTGTGGATCAGCTGGGATATAGTTGTCTGGGTGACCCAAAATGTCTGGTGCGAAGAAGACAAACCAGGCAAATGGGATCATGATGACAACGATCGCAAACAGATCTTTCATGGTCATGTATGGGTGGAACGGCACAGTGTCCGCTTCAGACTTCACTGACACGCCAGTTGGGTTGTTGTTGCCCGGAACGTGCAACGCCCAGATGTGCAAGCCAACAACGCCAGCAATCATGAATGGCAATAGGTAGTGCAGTGAGAAGAAACGGTTCAATGTAGCATTGTCTACCGCGAAGGCGCCGCGCAAGAACACCATCAAGCTCTCGCCAACAAGTGGGATCGCGGAGAAGAAGTTCGTGATAACAGTCGCCGCCCAGAAGCTCATTTGGCCCCAAGGTAGAACGTAACCCATAAACGCTGTTGCCATCATCAACAAGAAGATCACAACGCCCAAAATCCATAGGACTTCACGAGGTGCTTTGTAAGAACCATAGTAAAGGCCACGGAAAATGTGGACATAAACAGCGAAGAAGAAGAATGACGCGCCGTTAGCGTGCGCAGCCTGAATAATCCGGCCCCAGTTCACATCGCGACGAATGTGCTCAACAGAGTTGAACGCAAGATCGGCATGTGGCGTGTAGTGCATCGCCAAAATGATGCCGGTTACAATTTGAATGACCAAGAAGATCGCCAAAATACCACCAAAGGTCCACCAATAGTTGATGTTCTTTGGCGTTGGGAAATCGACAAATGAGTCATAGCCCAAACGAATGATCGGCAGACGCTCGTCCATCCATTTTTCAAAACCCGT
>CAJXLH010000116.1 GCA_913055925.1 uncultured Maritalea sp.
AATCAAGGCATATTTGATGATGTTTTTGTCCATATTCATGCTTTCAGGGTCTGACGGAAGTCAAGAATGCCACACAGGCTTCAGTTGAAATTTGAAGCTGAAAAAGGGTGGAAACTCTAGGAAAGGACTTCCAAAAGACCATTGATTTCGGCGATAGGCAAGTAAATTTTTTTCGATCAGCGCCCGCGCTAGCGCTTTTTCGCCAGCACCCAGAATGAATCGCCGTCGTCCATCTCAGAATATTGCTGTGCGTCGATAAGCTGAAAATTCTTGGCCAAGCGCTCAGTGACGTCTGCGATTTGGCGATAGTGGAATGTCGTGCCGTGCATTTCCATTGTCTCGTCGCCGAGCCAGAATGAATGGAAGATGATCCCTTGATCGGACAGGCGGGCTGCTTGGTTTTTGAAAGACAGATCCAGCGCTTGATCACCGAGGTGATGCAGAACTTTGTTTGAATAAATGCAATCAAACTGACGGTCCGTACCTAGTTCAACGGCATCAAGAATCAAAAGATCAGCGTCAGGATGATGTTTCTTATATCGCTCAACGAAATATGCCGCATTATCAGAACCGGTGACGCGATAGTTTTTGGCCAAAATGTCGAGATCGACCCCGGGGCCCATGCCCAACTCCAAGAGGCTTGATCCATCGGTTAGGTGACTTTTGAGAATTTCGATTAGCGCCGCGCCATCATAACCTTTGGCCAGTTTGACATAGTCTTCGGCGTTTTTCGGATCGTCGTAAAAACTCATTTTACGCCTCTCGTTGTGCAAAATGGGTCACCAAGTCGCGCATGAGATCGGCACGGGCATCAAATTCTTCAAGTAGACCGAGGGCGGTTTGTAGTTCTGTGCCGAGGACCTGTTTCGCGTGATCTAACCCATGGCTGGCGATCAGCGTTGATTTGCCTTGTGCCGCGTCTTTGCCAGCGGTTTTCCCCAGCTCTTCTGAGGATTTGGTGGCGTCCAGAATATCGTCGGAGAGTTGGTAAATGCGTCCTGCGGCTTCTGCAAATTTGGTCAGTTTGGCGAGTTGATCGTCGCTCGCGTTGGCCATGATGGCACCCATGCGCGCGGACGCGCGAATGAGTGCACCAGTTTTCATGGCGTGGATGAGCGAGATGGTGTCAGGGTCATACCCCTGCCGTTCGCCTTCAAGGTCGCGCATCTGGCCGCCGGCCATGCCGCCCACTCCGGCGCCGTTGACCAGTTCGGTGATCAATTGCGTGCGCACTTTTGCGTCTGGATGCGCGCGTTCGTCGGCGAGCAACCCAAAGGCATGGGTGAGAAGACTGTCTCCAGCTAGAATTGCCGTTGCAGGGTCGTAGGCCACATGAACGGTAGGCTGCCCGCGCCGCAGATCATCATCATCCATATCGGGCAAATCGTCGTGCACCAGCGAATAGCAGTGCACGTATTCTACCGCCGCACCAACGCAGACGAGATCGCCTTCGGTTTCACCCACAAGATCAGCGGCAAGTTGCACCAAAAATGGACGCAGCCGTTTGCCGCCATTTAAGGCGCCGTGCCGTACCGCATTGACCAACCGGTCTGGTGCGCCCAATGGCACCGACAGGTTTTGGGTTGATAGTTCTGCATCTAAAAAAGCTTCCACGCGCTTTGTGTGGGTTTTCAGATGGTCGAAAAGGGTCATTGGCGGGCTCGATGTGATCGGTGAGAAACGCGTTCATTTGGTGTTGGGTTGGTTTTGCCATATGTTCGGAAATCAACAAAGCCGCAAAAGGCGATTTTTTACTAGCCAACAGGGCATTTTGGGCGTATATAGCGCGCCAACAGATTTAAATTCGATGCTTGAACGGCCCCGCGTTGAGAAAATGGCAGGGGCGTTTTTGTTGAATGGAGAGATAAAATGGCAGTACCTAAGAAGAAAGTGTCTGGCATGAAGCGCGGCAACCGTCGCTCTGCAGACGCGTTGAAAAACCCAACATATGTTGAAGACAAAAACAGCGGCGAATTGCGCCGTCCACACCACATTGACCTGAAAACAGGCATGTACCGTGGTCGTCAGATCTTGGACGCAAAAGACGCGTAAGTCTTTTTCCAAAGACGAATAGAATTTAACCGCCTCAACCGTTTGGTTGGGGCGGTTTTTGTTTAGCTATGTTTTTTGTCATGTTGCGCACAATGGCTTTGTGAAAAGGCAGCACAAAAAACAAGTAGGCATGCCCAAGCCAATTGTTGCGATGAACCCATGTCGCTACATAGAGCGTCTCAGGCACTTTGTTGTCGCGAAAGACACTCACCCGATAATCCAAATGCTTGTCGTCACCGCCCATAATCACTTCATTGTCGTGCCGTTCGGCAACGTGAAAGAAGTTGACATATTCGCCTGGTTTTATGGTGCCAGTGCGGCTTTGTTGGCCTTCAAAGGTGGTTTTTAAGCCCAGCGGTTTCACGATGATGTTGCGCAGCAGCAAAAGTGGGATTGCCCATTTGGGCATTTTGAGCTGCGCGCCCCGCGCCAAGTCGTCAATCGATTGTTCAGTATGCTGAATTTGCGCTGAGTAGCAGTCGACAAAATCCTTGTCCGCTATGAAATTATTGAGCGCGCTTGATTGCGGCAATTTATCCGCTATCGCCATGACATCATCCCCACAATATCGGTCTATCTAGCGATAGCGACATTGAGGGGAAGATGACAATGGGGCATTTGGTCTCGTTAAGACTATAGCGCGCCACTCGAGATGATTTCATAAACGATGTAAAGCGCTGAGACATTTGCGATGCCAAATGCCGGTACCCGAGCAAAGGGTAGGCCTGTATAGTAAAGCACGGCAAAGGCAACTCGTCCGATTAGGATCAGCATCGCCGCGAACTGCGCACCATCAGTTTGTATGTTGAGCAGTGCCGCGACGACCAATATCGGCACCAAAAAGGCCGATGTTTCCACCTGATTAGTGTATGTATTGGCGATCCGTTTGCCGAACGCCGAGACCTCTGTTTTTTGGGCGCGGTTGGATGAAAATCCATAGCCAAATCCTTGCGTGGCATAGGTGTGAAAAATCAAGGTTGCCAATAACACCATGGTCAATAAGGCAAGGCCGATCAAGGCGGCGGTCATCGTCATAATTGTTCTCCGGTTTTGATGATGCCCCATATCATCAAGCCGTGCTGTGGATATAAATCTCAAATTATTCGCCGTGCTGGTGCGATTTTGCACCAGCTGGCCCGCGTCTAAAACTTGCCTAGAAACCACAAATCAGCGCAAAATGTCGGTGAAGTTAGAAGAAGGGGTCGTTGAAATGATCTGGAAAGTTCCACTGCTCTCACTGCCATTGATCATTTACAATCTGGTTGCCTTTGACATAGTGGGCGACAAGGCCCATGGCTGGGCAGCGCCCTTCATGTCGTTGAACATGGCATCAGGTGCTGTGTGGACAATGAGCGTGGGTGATTTGCTGATCGTTTTTGCGTTGGCGCTTTTGTTTGTCGAAATCATCAAATCGACGCGCATTGGCAATGCCTCAATCGCCGATCACATGCTCTCAACCTTCGTGTTTATCGCCTATTTGGTGGAGTTTTTGCTCGTGCCTGCCGCTGCCACATCGCTGTTTTTCAGCTGCATGGCTATGTCGTTAATCGATTTGGTTGCCGGCTTTTCGGTTTCTATTCGTTCAGCAGCGCGTGACGTTAATTTTGGCGGGCACGGCTAAACTAAACTCAAAAAACAAATCGTTTCGAACCGCAATCCTGGTCGTAAATTGCGGAAAATGACTATGGAGAAAATTATGAAACATCGGATCGAAACTGACACAATGGGCGAGCTGCAGGTTCCAGCTGATGCCTATTATGGCGCGCAAACCGCCCGCTCATTGATGAACTTTAAAATTGGCATTGAAAAAATGCCAATTGAGGTGGTGCATGCCTTTGGCATTTTGAAAAAAGCGGCGGCGCTGACCAACAATCAGTTGGGCACCCTTGATGATGAAACGACCCGCCTTATTGCCCAAGCGGCGGATGAAGTTATCGCGGGCAAGCTTGATGATCATTTCCCTCTGGTTGTGTGGCAAACCGGCTCCGGTACCCAATCGAACATGAATGTCAATGAGGTGATCTCCAACCGCGCGATTGAAATTGCTGGCGGCGAGATGGGGTCAAAGGATCCTGTGCATCCCAATGATCATGTCAATAAGTCGCAAAGCTCTAACGATACTTACCCCACTGCTATGCACATTGCCGCAGTAACGGTGATTGAAGAGCAGTTATTCCCTGCACTTATTGATCTGCGCGATGTGCTTTCGGCAAAATCAGCTGAGTTTTCAGGCATTGTGAAAATTGGCCGGACACATTTGCAGGACGCGACGCCTTTGACTTTGGGGCAGGAGATGAGCGGCTGGGTCGCCCAACTCGATTTTGCAATATCCGCCATCAAAGCGACGATGCCGCAGCTTTTGCAATTGGCGTTGGGCGGCACGGCAGTTGGAACGGGCCTAAACACCCATCCGCAATATGCGGAAAGGGTTGCCGCAAAAATCGCTGAATTGTCGGGACATGACTTTGTCACGGCGGATAACAAATTTGCTTATCTCGCGGCGCATGATGCGTTTGTCGGCACCCATGGCGCATTGAAACAATTGGCCGTTGCGCTGATGAAAATCGCCAATGATGTGCGCTGGTTGGCTTCCGGTCCACGTTGCGGGTTAGGCGAGCTCAGTCTGCCAGAAAATGAGCCGGGTTCATCCATCATGCCGGGCAAGGTCAACCCGACACAATGTGAGGCAACCACCATGGTTTGTGCGCAGGTGATGGGAAATGACACGGCGATTGGTATTGCTGGTTCACAAGGTAATTTTGAACTGAATGTCTATAAGCCGGTGATGGCTTATAATCTTATCCAGTCGGTGCGCCTGCTTTCAGACGCGATGAACAGCTTTAACAAAAACTGCGCTGTTGGCATCGAACCGAACCGCGAAAAAATCAATGATCATCTCAACAATTCTTTGATGCTTGTCACCGCGCTTAATCCGCACATTGGGTATGATAATGCCGCCAAAATTGCGAAAACGGCGCACAAGAGCGGCACAACCTTAAAGGCTGCCGCTATTGAATTGGGCTTGATGACGAGCGAAGAATTTGATGCGGCGATTAAGCCTGAGGAAATGATCGGGCCGAAGGCTTAAGCGTCAAGGGTGCGCAAATAACCCATAGGCATACGCACAATTTTGCGTTCATGGTTGGCTTGATATGCCATCTCTGCCTCATTTGCTGATGCACGGCGTTTTTGGCGATAGGTGGGTGCGCCTGTTTTCGCGGCTATCACTTGTGCCACAAATGATGCGCTTGGGCGATATTGACCGTTAAACGCGCGACGATGGGGTTGTGGTGATAGCACCACAATCTCATTTTGTTTTGTTTTGGCACCATCTGTTTCAAAATGATCTGTGCTCATGACGCGCTCCTAGCCGAATAGCGAGCCATGTTTCATTTTGAGACGTTATTGGTGGCTCACACCCATAATATTGCAATGAGCGTGCCAAAAATAAAGGAATTGTTAACTTTTGAGGGCCGAAATCTTAAAAAAGGGTTAAAATTTGTCCTTGGCTGCGCGGATTGCCGCGAAGGTTTCAAACGCTTCTTTTCCTTGGGTTTTCATCGTGTTGATCAAGCCAGGATCATCTGGCCGCAGGAAGGGGTTTGCCTGCTTTTCAATTTTTAGTGTGGTGGGCAGTGTTGGCATGTCTTTGGCGCGTTGTGCTTTTGCTTCCGCGACTCGTTCTTGCAGCGCTTGATTGTCAGGATCAATTGACAGTGCAAATTCGCCATTTGAAACCGTGTATTCGTGTCCGCAATAAAGTTGTGTTTCATCTGGCAAATCGCGCAAGCGCTTTAACCCTTCCCACATGACATTTGCGGGTCCATCAAACATGCGGCCGCACCCAAGTGAAAACAATGCATCGCCGGCATAAAGGGTCGGCTCACTTTTGAAGAAATATGTGATGTGTCCATAGGTGTGACCGGGCGCGGAAATGGTCTCAAATTCGCCTGCGCCAAATGTAAAAACATCGCCGTCCTCAAGCACCACATCTAAATGCGGGATGTCTTTTTCTTCCGCTTTTGGTCCATAAACTGTCAACTTATATCGGTCGCGAAGCGCGGCCATGCCATCTGTGTGGTCCCAATGGTGATGGGTGATCAGCAACTTCGTCGGCGTTAGCTTGTGGGCGTCAAGATATTGAATGGCCTCGTCACCTGGCGGGGCATCTATAATGGCAACTTCGCCCGTTTCAGTGCATTCGACGATCAGAACAAAGTTTGAGTCCAGAACTGGAATTTGATGAGTTTTTAGCATTTTGAGACCAATTGAAATTTCCGACGATGGTAGCTTCAGTTTGGCAGATAAATGTTGCAAAGCCCATCAGGGCGCGCAAAATGCTCTTCAACAAAAGGTGAGAATAGTGTTTGTCGCAATTGATGAGTTGGTTCAGTTTTATCGCTCCCCCCTGGGGCGGATATCTCGACGTCTTGTGCAAGAAACCATGTCACGCCTTTATGATGGTGCGCCGGGCGAACGGGTGCTTGGACTTGGTTACGCCACGCCATATTTGAGGCGTGTTGCGCCGGATGCAGAGCGCACGCTGGCACTTATGCCGGGACAACAGGGCGTTGAGGTTTGGCCCAAGGACAAGCCCAATTGCACCGCACTGGTGGACCCGCTGGAGTTGCCGCTGACCGACAGTTCTATCGATATGGTAGTCGCGGCCCATCTGCTGGAATATGTGCGCGAACCAGAAGAGCTAATGCAAGAATTGTGGCGAGTTACCGCGCCCGGCGCGCATTTACTCATCGTCGTGCCGAAACGCCGCGGGCTCTGGGCACAGCGCGATAATACGCCGTTTGGCCATGGCCATCCGTTTTCACGCAATCAATTGACCAAGCTTTTGGAAACGCATTCATTCAAACCAGAAGCATGGCGCGAGGCACTTTACTTGCCGCCAAGCAATATGGGTGCGGTGCTGAAATCCGCGCGATTGTTTGAGATCTTTGGTCGCATTGCGGGCCCCGCCTTTGCGGGGGTGATGATTGTTCGCGCGAAAAAGCAAATGTTCCCTGCAGTCACCCGTCGTCGCCGTGTGTCACAGCTTGTGGGCCTGCCCGAATTTGCGCCACGTCCCGCCTTGTCGAGCCATGGGTCCCAACCAAAGGCTTAGCGAGAAAGTTACAAAAGCGTACTTTTGCGGGCAGACAGTGCTTTACGCGCTTGGCAAAGCGCGATTAAGGTGCAGCGCTGAAAAGTCCAACAAAGAGTAACAAAAGTGACCAATCGCCCTGAAGTCAACGCGTCCATCATGGACATCGCTGCCTATGTTCCAGGCAAGTCAAAAGCCGCAGACGGTGTGGAGCCAATCAAGCTCTCCGCCAACGAATCGCCATTGGGTGCCAGCCCAAAGGCGATTGAGGCTTATCGACATCATGCGAGTGACTTGGCGATCTATCCAGAAGGCTCCGCTCGTGAACTGCGTGAAGCCATTGGTGAGGTCTACGATTTAGACCCCGCGCGGATTGGCATTGGCTCTGGGTCAGACGAATTGTTGCACCTTATTGCGCAGCTATATTTGTCTGAAGGCGATGAAGCCGTGATGTCGCAATATGGTTTTCTGGTTTATCCGATTGTGACCAAAGGCGCAGGCGGCACGCCGGTTTTTGCGCCTGAGAAAGACCTTAAGGCTGATGTTGACGCCATTTTGGCTGCCGTAACCGACAAAACCAAAATTGTTTACCTCGCGAACCCAAACAACCCCACAGGCAGCTATTTGACTGCCGATGAGTTGGATCAGCTGCATGCGGGTTTGCCTAAAAATGTGCTCTTGGTGATTGATGGCGCATATTACGAATATGTGGATGCGCCTGATTATAAGCTTGGGATCGATTTGGTCGATGCGCATGAAAATGTTGTGGTCACGCGTACCTTCTCAAAAATTGGATTGGCGAATTTGCGTGTGGGCTGGCTCTATGGTCCGCAGCATTTCCTTGATGCTTTCCACCGGTTGCGTGGGCCGTTCCACGTCAATGGCGCA
>CAJXLH010000117.1 GCA_913055925.1 uncultured Maritalea sp.
AGATTTTGGTGACGCCAAATATCACCGAACAACGTCGGCATTTCTTGAACGCACGTACAACCATCAATACGCTTTTAGAACTCGGCGCTGTGCCGATCATCAATGAAAACGACAGCGTGGCGACAAGCGAGATCCGCTATGGCGACAATGACCGATTGAGCGCCCGCGTGGCGACCATGATTGAAGCGGACGGTCTCATTTTGTTTTCAGACATTGATGGGCTTTATACCGCACCGCCACATAAAGATCCGAGCGCAAAACACTTGCCTGTGATCGAGCAAATTACACCCGAGATTGAAGCGATGGCCGGTGGCGCGGCGAGCCATTTGTCACGCGGCGGCATGGTCACCAAAATTGAGGCGGGCAAAATGGCGGTTAAGGCTGGCACCGCGATGGTCATTTGCAAAGGTGACGCGCTACACCCGCTTAAAACACTATTTGAAGGTGGCAAACATAGCTTTTTTGTTGCGAACAAGACGCCACGGGCTGCGCGAAAAAACTGGATTATGGCGTCTATTCCGACCGGCAAGGTTTCAATTGATGCGGGTGCAATGCGCGCACTAAACGATGGCAAGAGCTTGCTGCCGATTGGTGTGACAAATGTCGATGGGAGCTTTCAACGCGGCGATGCAATAGCCATTTTTGATGTATCGAACGTTGAAGTGGCACGCGGACTTGCCAGCTTTGATGCAGCTGAGGCAAAAAGCATTGTCGGCAAAAGATCTGATCAAGTGATTGAAATTCTAGGCCCCGTTAGTCGAACTGAATTGGTGCATCGCGACAATTTAGTACTGACGCTAGGAGATGAAGGAACAAGCCAATGAGTGCAATGGCTGAACAAAGTTTAGATGTGACCAGCGTGATGAATGCGCTTGGAAGCCGCGCCAAATCGGCAGCGCAAATTCTGTCGACCGCAACAACTGAACAAAAGAACCTCGCGCTCACCGCCGCTGCTGATGCACTGATTGCTGCTGCAACCGAAATTCTAGCAGCCAACGTTAAAGACGTTGAAGCTGGTCGCGCGAAAGGCATGACAGCAGCTTTTGTTGATCGTTTAACGCTTGACACCAGCCGCGTTGAAGCGATTGCACAGGGCCTGCGCGACATTGCAGATTTGGATGATCCGGTTGGTGTGGTAATTGCGACCATCGATCGCCCGAACGGGTTGAAAATTGAGCGCGTGCGCACACCGCTTGGTGTGATTGGGGTTATTTTTGAAAGTCGCCCAAATGTGACCGCTGACGCCGGCGCATTGTGCCTTAAATCAGGTAATGCCGTGATCCTACGCGGTGGATCTGACAGCTATCACTCCTCAAACGCCATTCATGCCGCGTTGCAAGCTGGGCTTAAAAAGGCCGACTTACCGGTTGATGCGATTCAGCTTGTGCCGACAACAGATCGCGCTGCGGTAGGCGAACTGCTGAAGGGGCTACAGGGATCGGTTGATGTTATCGTGCCGCGTGGCGGCAAGAGCCTTGTTGCCCGCGTACAAGACGAGGCACGGGTGCCTGTATTTTCCCACCTCGAGGGGATTTGTCACATCTATGTGGACGAAAGCGCCGATTTAGAAATGGCCGAAAAGATCGTTGTGAACGCAAAAATGCGTCGCACCGGTATTTGTGGTGCAGCCGAAACATTGTTGATTGCTGAGAACATCGCAGAAAAGGCTGTGCCCGCATTGTGTAATGCGCTGCACGCAAAGGGATGCGAAATTCGGGGCGATGACGAGGTTCAACGACTATTTGCTGGGGCAACACCCGCAACGAATGACGATTGGACAACGGAGTATCTCGACGCGATTATCTCTGTGAAAATCGTGCCGGATGTACATGCTGCGATACAACATGTTCAGGCACATTCTTCTGGTCACACAGAATGTATTATTGCTGATGATGCAAATGCTGTTGCAGCGTTTTTTGCGCAGGTTGATTCCGCAATTGTGATGCATAACGCCTCAACCCAATTTGCCGATGGCGGTGAATTTGGCATGGGCGCTGAAATCGGTATCGCGACCGGTAAGATGCATGCACGTGGTCCGGTGGGTGTCGAGCAGCTCACGAGCTTTAAATATCTCGTTCATGGCACAGGGCAAACACGCCCGTGACCACCGTTTTTCTTAAGAATGCGCGGCGGCTGCAATTGCCGCCCTCTTCTCCTGGTATGCGTATCGGGCTGTTTGGTGGAAGCTTTAACCCGCCACATGAGGGGCATCGCCTTGTCTCAAGACAAGCCATTAAACGATTGGGCTTAGATGCGATTTGGTGGCTGGTTTCGCCAGGCAACCCGCTAAAGGACCATCGCGAATTGCGGCCTTTGGGCGAGCGTATAGACGCAGCTAAAGAGCTGGTGGATCACCCCAGTGTGCGCATAACCGGTTTTGAAGCCAAGCACGGCTTTCGCTACACATATGACACGCTGAAGTTTTTGACAGAAAGCCTAAGCGACAGAAAATTTGTGTGGATCATGGGCGCCGATAACCTCACCAGTTTCCATCATTGGGAGCGCTGGCGGGAGATCGCGAACATGATGCCATTGGCTGTTTATGTCCGTCCGGGTGACGCGCGACAAGCACCATTTTCATTGGCAGCAAATGCGCTTAGCGCCTATCGGATTGATGAAGGTGACGCCCATGTTTTGGCAGATCAGCCTGCCCCATGCTGGGTCTATTTGCATGGCATTATGAGCAATCTTTCCTCAACGGAAATTCGCAACAGCCAGATTCAGCATAAAGCCTAGCTGATCTTGAAAATTGAACAAAAAGTAGGCATAACTGAAACCAAAAGCGGCGATACCCGCCGCGTGGATATGAAGGATTTGCAGAACCGCATGGTTTCTAATCTGTCGTTTACGGTTGAGCGCGCATGACGCCTACAACCAACACTGATGGCAAAACTGCCGCAAGCAATCAAACTGAAATCGAATTGATCGACCTTATCTTGTCTGTTTTGGATGATGCCAAAGCGGAAGACATTGTCTCGATTGATATTCGCGAAAAGTCGGGCATCGCCGACTTTATGGTGGTG
Source organism: uncultured Maritalea sp. (assembly GCA_913055925.1). GTDB lineage: Bacteria > Pseudomonadota > Alphaproteobacteria > Rhizobiales > Devosiaceae > Maritalea. The sequence goes on from CAJXLH010000117.1 coordinate 3,024, forward strand.
GCCTCTGGCCGCTCAAACCGCCATGTTGGCGCCATTGCTGACCAGCTTTCTCGCGCCATGCGTGAAAACAATTTCGGCAAGCCAAAGATGGAAGGCGCTAACCAGTGCGACTGGGTCCTCGTGGATGCGGGTGATGTGATTGTTCACCTCTTCCGTCCGGAAGTGCGCGAATTCTATAATATCGAAAAGATGTGGGCTGCGGATTTCTCTCCGGAGAGCACGCACTAGCGCAATGCGCGTTTCCATTTCTGCCATAGGAAAACTCAAAGCCGGTCCCGAGCGCGAACTTGTGGACCGCTACTTGTCGCGCGCGCAAGGTGCAGGCAAACAGCTTGGTTTAAGTGGCTTTCAGATTTTTGAACAAAGCGAATCTCGCGCTGGTAGTGTTGATCAACGCAAAGGCGATGAAGCGAAGTTTCTGACGGCGCAACTTAGCGAAGGCAGCGTGCTCATCGCGCTTGACGAGCGTGGAAAATCAATCAGCAGTCCGGCCTTTTCTGAAAAGATATTTCGGATGCGTGACGACGGTGTGCGTGACATGTTGTTCGTGATCGGTGGTCCCGACGGATTGGACAAATGTGTACGACAACGCGCCGATTTGGTGCTTAGCTTTTCGCCTCTAACTTGGCCTCATCAAATCGTACGTGCACTGTTGTGCGAGCAAATCTATCGCGCAATCACAATCGCGTCGGGACATCCCTATCATCGCGAATAGGAAATCACCGTTTCTTGTTCACATTTGGTCAATTTGATTTGCTAGATTAAGTGCATTGATTCGGTTGTTGTTGCCCTGAGGTCTCTTGCGCTTGCCCAAATTCTTCTCCCACAATGTGAAAAGAACGCTGTTCGCTTTGGGCGCGGCTGTTGCGATGTGCGCAATTCCTACTTCTTCCTTTGCACAATTTGAAGATCCAGAGACCGCGCAGGACGCTCAATCTGAACTATCGCGTGTTGAAGATACAATTCAGATCAGCGCGAAACGCATTGACGAGTTGCGCGAAGAAATCAAACAGATGGAAGGCGACCGCAGCCAACAAACCGCAGCACTTATTGAGGCGGCAAGTCGGGTGCAACTCGCCGAGATTGAAGTGGCGGCCATTACTGAACGTATGGCAGAGCTGCGCGCCCAAGAACAATCGATCCAAGAAACGCTTGATATTGAAAACTCTGAAATCGGAACGCTGCTGACCGCACTCCAAATCATTGGGCGCAACCCACCGCCTGCATTGATTGTTGAACCAGACAACGCCACCAAGTCCGCCCGGGTAGCGCTGTTGCTTTCCGAAATATTGCCGCAGCTTAGCAATCGCGCAGACGCCATTCGTGTCGAGTTGGATGCCTTGTTGGAAATCAAAGAGCAGGTTTCGCTTGAAGAACAGGAACTTAGAATCAACCTTTCGATCCTAAATGAAGAAAAACTGCGCATTTCCGTTCTGATCGAGGCACGCAATCAAGGATTGGAACGGGCCAGCCAAGCGCTTGAAGAAGAACAACGTGAAGCCGAATTGTTGGCGACGCGCGCAAAGTCGCTCACACAGTTGCTCGAAGTCTTGGAAAAAGAGGTAAGCGCTGTAAGTGAAGCCAATGAAGCCGCGCGACAATCTGACGAGAACCCGACATTTGATGTGGGTACACAGTTGCAAACTGAGGCGATTAAGCTGGCGCTGGCAGACACCAGCAGAACGCAACCTGCATTTCCGTTTCCGACAGGCAAAGGCCACCTCACCAGCCCCGCAAACGGCGTAAGCATCGTCGAATTTGGCAAGGATGATGGGTTTGGTGGCACATCGCAAGGCACCTTTATTGTCACGCGCGCCGAAGCGAATGTGGTGGCGCCGGCAGACGGCTGGGTACTTTACCAAGGCCCCTACCTTAATTACGGCCAAATCATCATTCTAAATGTCGGCCAAGGATACAATATTTTGCTGGCCGGCTTGGCGGAAACCAAAACAGAGCTCGGGCAGTTTGTTCTAATGGGAGAACCTTTGGGCAATATGGGCAAGCGCACAATTTCTCAAACTATCGCGACCAGCGCTGGCAACTCCCGCCCAACTCTTTATATTGAATTGCGAGAAGATGGCGTGCCTATTGATCCCACGGATTGGTGGGCACCCAAATCAACCGCTTTGGACAACGGATAAAATATGAAAAAGCATGCTTTGAAGGCTTTCGGGCTCACCCTAATGTTGACCCTTTTTAGCCCGTTTGTTTACGCCCAAGAGGCTGAAACAAATGCACTTTCTGATGAAGAAGTGTATCGTGAGCTAAACTTGTTTGGCGAGATTTTTGACCGTATTCGCGAAGAATATGTGGATGCGCCAAATGAACGCGAATTGGTGCGCGCAGCAATCCGCGGCATGCTGACTTCGCTCGACCCACATTCAGATTACCTTGACCCAGAAGATTATGAAGAAGTGCGCGAAGATACAGCGGGCACTTTTGGCGGTCTAGGCATTGAAGTGATCATGGAAAATGAAGTGATCAAAGTTGTTTCGCCGATTGACGAAACACCTGCGGCGCGCGCAGGCGTTTTGGCCAACGACTACATTGTTGAACTTGACGGTGAGCCAGTGCGCGGCCTCGGACTAGACCAAGCGGTTGACAAAATGCGCGGCGAAGTTGGCACCAACATTGTGCTGACGATCGTGCGTGAAGGGGCAAGCGAACCGATTGAGATCGAGATTACCCGCGACATCATCACTTTCCGCGTTGTGCGCAAATCTGTGCGTGACAATGTTGGCGTTATTCGCCTAGCCCGTTTCACGGGCCAGGCTTATGCCGGCGTTGAAGACGCTGTGCGAGACCTGCATGACGAATTGGGCGACGATTTGAAGGGGCTTATTCTCGACTTGAGAAACAATCCGGGCGGTCTGGTTGACCAAGCGGTGTTTATCTCAGACGCGTTTTTGGGGCGTGGCAATATTTTGTCCACGCGTGGCCGTACCGAGGAAGAAAACACCCGCTATGACGCAAATCCGGATGATCTGGATAAGCTAATTGCCGATGTGCCGCTGATCGTTTTGGTCAATGGCGGCTCGGCTTCTGCGTCTGAAATTGTCGCCGGCGCGCTTCAAGATCAGGCCCGAGCGACCCTAGTGGGAACACGATCATTCGGTAAAGGATCAGTGCAGTCGATCATCTCACTTGGCGCGAATGGCGGCATGCGTTTGACGACGTCTCGCTACTACACACCAAGTGGTCGCTCTATTCAGGCAGCAGGCATTCAGCCAGATATCGAGATATTCCAAGATATTCCGGATGAATTCCAAGGGCGTGACGAGATTATCGGTGAAGCGGCGCTTGATGGACAAATTGGTGGTGGCACTGAAGATGAGGCCACTACGGGCTCGTCTGTCTATGTGCCAGGTGACCCGGACAAAGACAATCAGCTGAAATATGCGGTTGATTTGATTTTGGGCAATGAAACGCATGAAGCATATCCGCCAAAAACTGACGGCTAATTGATAGCCTTTGCTCACACAAATCGAACGAAGTTGCCTTTACGCTGCTTCGTTCATCTGCTGAAAATTTTACGCTTTGAGACAAATGGGGTTACCCAAGCGCCCCCTATGCAAATCAGCAAACCGTGAGTAAGCTTTGCACTAACATTAGTGAGATTGTTTGCGGCGAATGATCGACAAGTTGAACAAGCCTCTTCCCGGCCGGAAGGGCAAAGGCAAAGCGAACCGAAATGAAATGGGTTCGGTCGGACCACGTGTGCCGATTGTTCCAATTTCATTGGCGGTCTTGGCGTTGGTGGTAAGTGCTCCAATTGCTTGGGTTTTCTTTGTTGAAAACCCTGACGGCGGCCGACCAGTGGTGGACGTTGAAGTTAACTCAATCGTCGACAGTAACGAATTGGCGCGCAATGTTTCCACCGAAGACACAACTAGCGACGACGACATTTCGCCGGCTGATGCGCTAACGACCGTTGGCGACAGCCCGTCAATTATATCAACGGACGATCTACCAAGCGTTGATGGGTCAGAAAATGCTGGTGTCCGCGACGATATGTTGGAGCTTTCGCAGCACGGCAACATTCCGCAAATTGCCCCTAATGGCGAACGCCCTGTGGATGCCTATCGACGTCCGGCAATTACCAAACAATCTGCAAATGGCAAACCACTGATCGCTGTTATCGTGACGGGTGTTGGGCTTGGCTTCGACACCTCGACAAGTGCGATTGATCGGCTACCTGATGATTTCACCCTAGCGTTCGCTCCATATGGCAAGAAGGTCAGCGAAGCTGCTCGGCGCGCCCGCGTTGGCGGGCACGAAATTATGTTGCAAGTGCCGCTGGAACCATTTGACTACCCTCAAAACGATCCCGGCCCACACACCTTACTTGTCGGGCAGTCTGCCCGAGCGAACCTTGATCGTCTTTATTGGCTGATGGCACGCATTGAAGGATACACCGGCGTGATCAATCACCTGGGTGCAAAATTCACCTCGGCGTCAGCAGACTTTGAACCGGTGATGGAAGAGCTGGCTTTGCGGGGTTTGTCTTATGTGGATGATGGCACATCAAACAGATCCGTCGCGCGCCAATTGGCACAGCGATCAGGCGCACCTTTTGCATCCGCCAACATTGTGTTGGATAGCAACCCTTCGAAAAACGTAATCCTGAGCCAATTGGGCAAACTGGAAAAATTGGCTACCGAAAAAGGCAGCGCCATCGGCGTAGCATCTCTGCTGCCGATTTCTGTGCGTACATTGGTTGAGTGGGCAGATACGCTGGAAGATAAGGGTATTGAGCTGGTACCTGTTAGCGCGCTTTATGTTGACGAAGTTGGAGGCTAACCACCATGTCCGTTGAAGAATTGCGTCAAAAACTGCCCTACCGTCCATGTGTCGGCATTGTGGTTTTCAACAAGGCTGGCAAGGTTTTTAGCGCGAAGCGAAAAGGGACAGACCCTTCGCACAACCAATTTGAGTGGCAGCTTCCGCAGGGCGGTGTTGATA
>CAJXLH010000118.1 GCA_913055925.1 uncultured Maritalea sp.
ATGAAGAAGTTCACGCACTGCACCATGCTTTCCCTCGCTTGCTCAGTGCTTGTGAGAAGCACCAATTGGCGGGGGTGCCGGGGTAGTGAGCGCAGCGAACGACGGCGGCGCTAAAGAGACCACTTCACGACCCCAGCAACGCGTCCGTTGTCCGCAAGGTCTTCAAGAAAGCTGCAAGTAGTATAAGGCACGCTAAAAGAGCGGGGATAAATTGGTGAAGATTGACCACCCCCTCCTCGTCATGCTCGGGCTCGACCCGAGCATCCATGTTGCCGTTCGGGTTGATGCTATCGCTTGAAACTATTGAATTTTTGCTAGCTGGAATCCCACCATGGACCCTCGGATCAAGTCCGAGGGTGACGTGAGAGATTGGGATGTGACCGGGGAAAAGTCTTACTGCGCAGCAACTCTTTGAGATGCGCAAGCATCTCCTGCACTTTTTCGGTGCGGTGCAAATCGACATGTGTGACCAACCAAAGTGGGATATCCCAATCCTCATTGATGGGCAAAAGGGCGCGAACATCATCGCGATCCGCGACGTCAAACTCAGTTAGAATGCCTAGGCCCAGTCCTGCCAAGATCGCTTCGCGTGCAACAACTGGGTCTTCTGTGGCAACGGCCACTCTTAGCCTCGACCTTTGCTCTGATGAGTTTCTCCAAACTTGCAGGTAATCGTTTTGATCTGGTGGTCGGAGGAACTGACCAATCTCTAAATCTTCAACACCATTGGCTGTGCCGCCATTTGAAAAATAACTATCTTGGGCATAAAGATTTAGCGAAACACTTCCAAAGCTTTGGACTACATAGTCTGGGTGCTCAGGCTTTGGCCCAGCCCGCAAAGCAATATGCGCTTCGCCATATTCGAGACGCTGCAACCCTTCAGACGAAACAATCGTCACCTGACAATTTGGATTTCTTGCGCGAAAGTTTGCAATCGGCTGCATCAACATATTGGTGAATGTCGGTATCACGGTGATTTTGATCTCACCTTCTATCGATCCATCGCGCCCTTTGGCGCGACCGAGCAAATCATCAAACAGTTCATCCGTTTTTCGGGCGACTTTGAGGAGTTCCTCCCCCAGCTCTGTTAAGGTGTATCCCTTCAGGTTGCGGATAAATATCGGCGCGCCGAGCTCCTCTTCAAGCGCATCGATATGGCGATTGACAGTGGCACGATGAACGCCGAGCGCACGCGCTGCGGCACTGACTGTGCCCAATTTGGCTACCTGATATGCGGTTCGAAGCTCGGTCCATCGTTCCATAAGTTACTTGCTCTTTTTTCGCGCACTCAATGCCAAAAATGGCGCATTGAATTACTTTTCTGCAGCATACATCTTGGTGAGCGACAATCACAACAGCTTTTTGGGAAAGACAAAATGACTTATCTATCTATTGGGCTACGCGCGCTCCTCACACTTGTTTTTGTTGCTGCTGGCGGCGCCAAGTTGGCAGGCGTTGAAGCCATGGTGGAAGGTTTTGACACCATTGGGTTTGGCCAATGGTTTCGATATGTGACAGGAACAATTGAAATCGTCGGCGCAGCACTTCTTTGGTGGCCAAACCGCCAGGTGATCGGCGCGTCAATTCTAGGCGGCACCATGGTCGGCGCCACATTTGCGAACCTGTTCGCAATGGGCGCATCGCCGGTTCCGGCAATCGTTCTCGGTTTGATGTGTACAGCCGTACTATACCTGCACCGCGAACAAATTTCCGCAATCTTTGGTCGACCATCAACCGCTTAGTGGGTACCGACTTAGCGTCATCTCACCGCCATGCCTGGCCTTTGGCTGGGCATTGCTTACGGCGCAAACTTATCCGGGTGTGCTGCTTGAAACGCAGGGTGGGCGTTGCAGTTCTCTTCAATCGCCAAAATGCGTTCGCAAGCTGAAAGGTCAACTTCCCAGCGGCGGGCGTTGTAGAGTTGGGGCATCAAGCAGCAATCGGCCATGGATGGTTCGTCGCCAAGCGAGAATTTGCTCTCAGATTGTTGCGCCAGCATACCTTCGTACGCGGTGAGGCCTTTGCCGATAAAGTGGTGGAACCAATCGCGCACCGCGTCTTTGTCCACATCAAAAGTTTTGGTGATGTGTTGGGTGACCCCAAGGTTACAGACGGGGTGAATATCCATGGCGATGGCATGTGACAGCGCGCGTACGCGTTGCCGGTCGAGCGGATCACCCGGCACGAGGTTCGCCTTCGGGTGCATCTCGGCCAAATACTCGATGATCGCCAGAGACTGGGTGAACAACATGCCATCAAGCTCGATGGTGGGCACCAAGCCTTGCGGGTTGAGCATTTGATAGCTCTCGCCCTTATGCGCCCCTTCAAGAAGGTTCACATCAACAACCTTGTAGTCGATACCGCAAAGCGCAAGGGCAATCCGCACGCGATAAGCGGCAGAAGAGCGCCAATAATTATAAAGAACCGTTTCGATCATATTGGCGCTCCGCTTAAGCTATTTGGTTTCAACGATTTGCTGGTCGATAGCACCAAAAATAGTAGTGCCATCATCGTTGAGCATTTCGATGCGCACAGAATCGCCAAACTTCATAAACTCAGTTTTCGGCGCGCCATTATCAATCGTTTCGATCATACGGATTTCAGCGATGCAAGAATAGCCCAAACCGCCATCTCGCACGGGCTTGCCTGGCGTGCCATCTGCGTCCTTGTTCGACACAGTACCAGACCCGATGATCGCGCCGGCCGCCACGTGGCGGGTTTTAGCCGCATGAGAAACAATTTTCGGGAAATTGAAGGTCATATCAACGCCCGCATTGGCCTTGCCAAATGCATCGCCATTATAGTGCACCAGCATGTCGCGATGTACTTTGCCGTCTTGCCAACTGTCGCCGAGCTCGTCTGGCGTGATGGCAACCGGCGCAAAAGCCGTCGCGCCTTTTGATTGGAAGAAGCCAAAGCCTTTCGCCAATTCACCCGGGATCAAAGCGCGGTAGCTCACATCATTGAGCAACACGATCAGCTTGATTTTATCTGCCGCTTCTTCTGGCGAGAGTCCCATTTTAAGGTCATCACAAATCACGCCGATTTCGGCTTCCATATCGATGCCCCAGCTCTCCGAGCCAACTTCTACATCGTCATGGGCACCGAGCATCGCGTCTGGCGCGCCCATATACATCAATGGGTCTTCCCAAAAGCTGGCGGGCAATTCTGCACCGCGCGCCTTTCGCACCAATTCAACGTGATTGACGTAGGCCGATCCATCGGCCCACTGGCTTGGGTTAGGTAGCGGTGCCATCGCTTTTTTCACGTCAAACGCATCGCCTAAATTTGCATCGGCATTTAGCTTATCTGAAATCGCTTGAAGCTTTGGCTCGGCGCTTGCCCAATCATCAATCGCCTCGCGCATTGTGTTCGCGACATCAGCGGCAGACACAAAACGCTTCAGGTCACGGCTTACCACAACGAGCTCGCCGTAACGCGACCCGTTTGAAAGAGTTGCAAGTTTCATAAAATCAGTCCCACTTTCCTTCTGGGGTGCCATCAAAATGGCTCTTCAGATCGGCCCAGCAATCAATGTAATTGTCTTGTTGCGTTTCTAACGTCGCAGCATATTCGGTCAAGAGCTGCGGGAAACGCGTTTCGAACATAAAGGCCATGGTGTTGTCCAGCTTATGCGGCTTCAACTCAGTGGTTGAAGCTTTATAAAAGCCCTGCGAATCTGGCCCGTGTGGCAGCATCATATTATGAAGGCTCATGCCGCCTGGCACAAACCCTTCTTCCTTCGCATCATACTGACCCTTAATGAGGCCCATGAACTCAGACATGATGTTGCGGTGATACCAAGGTGGGCGGAAGGTGTTCTCTGCCACCATCCAGCGCGGTGGGAAAATCACAAAGTCGATATTCGCTGTGCCCTCTTCGCCTGAAGGCGCGGTCAGCACGGTAAAAATCGACGGATCAGGGTGATCAAAAAGGATCGACCCAACAGGTGAATAAGTCGAAAGGTCATATTTATACGGCGCGTAATTGCCGTGCCATGCGACCACATCCAGCGGCGAATGCGGGATTGTCGTTTCGTAAAAACTGCCGCACCATTTCACGATCACCCGACAAGGCGTGTCTTTTTCCTCATACGCCGCAACCGGCGTTTTGAAATCGCGCGGGTTGGCGAGGCAGTTCGCACCAATAGGACCACGATCTGGCAAGGTGAACTTCGCACCATAGTTCTCGCAGATATAGCCGCGAACAGGGCCGTCCACGGTTACCTTGAACACCATACCGCGCGGGATCACCACAATCTCACCCGGTGTTACGTCGAACTTGCCCATCTCGGTGAAAATATGAATATCGCCCAGCTCCGGCACCAGCAAAAGCTCAGCGTCCGCGTTGAAGAAATGGTCATCTTCCATCGATGCGTTGAACGCATAAACATGGCTGGCCATACCCACTTGAGTGAACACGTCACCAGCGGTGGTGACGGTTTTGATCCCATGCAAAAAGTCCGTGCTTTCTTCAGGCATTGGCACCGGATCCCAGCGCATCTGACCAATAGGCAATTCGCCATCCATTTTTTGAGGCGCTGTTTTCCAATATGGTAGCTGGAACGGCTTAAAGCGCGTCGTATGGCGCACGCTGGGGCGAATACGATATAACCAAGACCGCTCATTGGTGCCGCGTGGCGCGGTAAATGGCGAACCGGAAAGCTGCTCAGCATAAAGCCCGTAAGCACATTTTTGCGGTGAGTTTTGCCCCTGCGGCAATGCGCCGGGCAGTGCCTCGGTTTCAAAGTCGTTGCCGAAACCAGGCATATATTGAAGATCATTTTTGCTCATAAGAACACCGTTGGACCCTATCTAATTTTTCCAAAGGCAATTTTATTGTTGCACATGTAACCATCTATTATGTAACTATCAAACAAGGGGGATGTGCAATCATGAACGAACAACAAGAAACCAACAACCTTTTAGCGCTCGAAAATTTCCTGCCTTATCGGCTCAATTTGGCGGCTGAAAAAGTCAGCCAAAAATTCGCGCAAGAATACAAAAAACGCTACGGCCTCACACGCCCAGAGTGGCGCACATTCGCCACCATCGGACAATTTGGCGTGATCACCGCACGCGAAATTTGCAACCACTCGCCGATGCACAAAACCAAGGTTTCGCGGGCAGTTCACGCGCTTGAAAAGCGCCGCTGGGTGAAACGCACGCCTGACGAAACAGATCGACGCTTAGAGCATTTGGAACTCACAAGCGCTGGCAAAACCGCTTATAAAGATCTGGTAGGCGTTGCCAAAAGCTTTGAAGAAAACTTCATCAATTCCATTGGCGGTGAGGACGCAAAGCAATTGCTGAACGCCTTGTCCGCGATTGAACGCCGGTTTGAAGGCTAGTGCTTGAACAATTGGCGCAAAATCTTGCCTTCGTTGACGTTCTGACATAATTGACGCCTATTAAACGCGCTGGTTTCGCGTTCGATTAAGAAATTTGCGTCAAAAGAACTCCAAACGGTTCAAGAAAAGAGATTTTGCATGTCCAACTCACCCTTCAAAGCATATGACGTCCGTGGTCTGATCCCTGATCAAATGAACGTGCCATTTGCTTATCGCTTTGGACAAGCGGTGGCCCAACATGTGGGCGGCGAAACGGTGGTGGTTGGCCACGATATGCGACTCGATAGCGGCGCGTTTGCTGAAGCCATTACCCAAGGGCTTTTGGATAGTGGCATTAATGTTGCGCCAGTGGGGCAATGCGGTACGGAAGAGGTGTATTTCCACACCGATCATTCCGGCGCCGATGCGGGCATTATGGTGACCGCAAGCCACAACCCGCAAGACTATAACGGCATCAAAATGGTGCTCAAGGGATCGCGCGCGGCAACAAAAGAAAACGCTCTTGGCCCGCTCGAAGAACTGGTGATGGGTGATGCGGTTTTTCAACCCGTTGCCTATGAAAATCGCGGCAAAAAACGGCCAACGCTTGATCGCGATGCCTATGTGCAGCGGCTCCTCAAGCAAGTCGAAACCGCTGATCTAAAACCTTTGAAAATTGTTTGCCACGCAGGCAATGGTTGCGCTGGCGCGATTATTGATGCCCTTGAGCCACATTTGCCGTTTGAATTTATCAAGGTCGACCATGAAGCCGATGGCGATCTGCCAAATGGCATTCCGAACCCACTGCTGCCTGAAAAACGCGCCAAAGCTGCCGACGCGGTTAAAGCGCATAGCGCTGACTTGGGCATTGCCTGGGACGGTGACTTTGACCGTTGTTTTTTCTATGACCATACGGGCGAGTTTGTTGAAGGTTATTATTTGGTTGGACTGATTGCCCAAACCATTTTGAATGGCAATCCGGGCGCAAAAATTGTTTATGACCCACGCATGACATGGAACACAATTGATGTGGTTGAAGCATCGGGCGGTGTGCCGATCATTTCAAAAACTGGCCATGCGTTCTTCAAGCAAATCATGCGCGAAGAAAACGCAGCATATGGTGGCGAAATGAGCGCCCACCACTATTTTGATGACTTCTCTTATTGCGACACCGGCATGATCCCATGGTTGGCCATTGTTGCCGAAATTTCCGCCACCGGCAAAACGCTAAAGGAAATGGTTGAAGAGCGGATCGCAAAGTTCCCATGCTCGGGCGAAATCAACTTTAAGGTCGCCGATGCAAAGGCTGTACTTTCAAATATCGAAAGCACCTACGCGCCGGGCGCCCTAAAAGTTGAGCATATTGATGGGGTGAGCGTCGAGTTTGAAAACTGGCGTTTCAACGTGCGCTCTTCCAACACCGAGCCATTGCTCCGCATCAATGTGGAATCGCGCGGCGACAAACAATTGGTCGCTGACAAAGTAGCTGAACTAACAAAGTTGATCGAAGGAAACTAGCGCGACAGCCTTAAGCGCTCGGCTCGCGTGACAGCGACTTCCAACACATATCGAACCCGGCCTGCAAATGGGCGTTTTTCTCAAAACGGCTCATTTCCGGTCGGGCTTGCAAATATTCGAAATAGCTTTGGGCGTTCCTGTACATAATCTCAGCAATCAGGTCCGGACATAGGGGCTGCAACGCCCCAGCATCGATGCCGTGCTGGATCAGTTCACGCAGACCATCGAGCGGCAACCCCACTTCGCCAATTTGCTCTTTATTGCTGAGCAGCTGCGACACCTGGATTTGTTCCATCAGCCGAAAACGCTCAGGATGACGTTCACCCCAAGCCATGCCGCTATACCAAATATGCTCAAACTGATCGCGCAAATCCGCTTCGATATCTAGCCCGCGCTTTGCCTCATTGATCATCTCACGTTTGAGATACACCATTACTTCATCAATTAATTCATCTTTGGTTTTGAAGTGATTGAACAATGTGCCTGTCGCCACGCCTGCCTTTTTGGCAACGGACGCTGTCGACGTGTTCCAAAAACCAAACTCGCCAAAAAGCTCGATTGCTGCTTCGATCAGCAAATCGCGCTTGTTCATAACCATGTCCATTAAATTCTTCCTGCCCCATGCCAGAGCCGCGCTCACAAAAAAAGCCCCGGCATGGGGACGCAATCATCTCATTTAACGAGCAGGTGATATTGATCTATGACTGATCAGTCAATCACTGTTTTTGCGAACAATCAATTCGCCTACAACTGACAACGCTCTTGCCCCATCAGTTTTCAATGCTGCGTACAGGTTGCCGAAGTACGGTTTTGCGTTTTTCTGGCGCAATCCGCTTCACGTCACCAAGATAGATCTCATGATAATGTCCATCAGCCACAAGCCCATTGGCGGGCAAATACTCATGATAAAGTTTTTCTA
>CAJXLH010000119.1 GCA_913055925.1 uncultured Maritalea sp.
CCCAAGTCACGTGCTTGCTTTGCCGCATCTACAGCTAGATCAACTGTGAGGCGATCAACGCCGGGCATAGTTTTCACCGCTTGGCGTTCATTCTGACCGTCGATAACGAACAATGGCCAAATCAAATCGCGCACTTCTAAGCTCGTTTCTTGCACCATGGCGCGGCTCCACGCGTGTTGACGCGTGCGACGCAGCCGCCGGCCATTTAAGAAATCAAGGTTTGTTCGCGCGCGATTTTGCCGTTCGGTCATCGATCATTTCCGTTAATTGAATTGCCGCATTTGGAGTTTAACTTAATGAAATCGTCTAGCAAAATTTTCGACAAATTGCTGCGGCACCTTGCCACTCTCCCCAATATTTTCCATAAGTGGACGGTAATTGACGGGGGTTAAGCATGGCGTTTTCAGCGCGCAAAATTAGGGTTGCAGCACGTATTGTGGCTGGAATCAGCTTGTTTGTCGGCTTAGCAAACGTGTTGCGCGCCTTTGGCACATTTGGCGATTCTTTTAACCCGATAGAGCAATATGGCCAGTTTGGGTTTTCAGTGCTTGTGATCACCGGGTTGCTTAGACTTTTCGCTGCCGTGGGGCTTTGGGCCTACGCGACGTGGGGGGCAGCGTTGCTGCTCATCGCAAGTCTAATTGAGCTGGTCCTGATATTTCTAGCGATCACGATAGTCGTCATTTCACCGCTCGGATTTGGTTTGAGTGTTTTGCTGTTTTTCTCTGGCGTCGGCTTGTTGGTCTGGCGATACATCAATACGCGTCACCACCCCGCGGCGAGCGGATAGTCAACAATTCCTGAACGCCGGTAACATTTGGATAAGCAAAAAATGCCAAATGTTTCAGTAAGATAATTTTAAGGCTGTCTCTTAAACTGATTTTATCTGGCCCGGGGTAATTTGCCTGACATAGACACGAAAAATCGTGCGACCAAAACAGTGAGGCAGAAATGGCAACCAATACTTTGAAAGTGCAGGCACACGTTCCTGCGCAAGATGAATCTTTAAAACCACGTTATTTAGAAGCGGTATCACGCGTTGAACGACTACACCGTCGACTGCTTGATCTCGTTAAAGATGAATTCGATCGTATGGGATGGGACGATATTGGTCCTGTGCAGGCGATCATGATGTTTAACATTGGCGATAGTGAACTCACCGCTGGCGAATTGCGTTCGCGCGGTTACTATTTGGGTTCCAATGTTTCGTACAACCTCAAAAAGCTTGTTGATACGGGCTACATCCACCAGGAAAAGTCGAAAACGGACCGTCGTTCTGTACGCATTCGTTTGACACCAAAAGGTGAGGAAGTTGCTGAAGTTATTGACGAACTTTACGACCGTCACCTTAAATCAATCGCAGAAGTTGGCGGTTTGAATGAAGGTGAGTTCGAGCAACTTAACACCGCACTTGCTCGCCTAGAGCGCTTCTGGGTCGATCAGATCCTATACAAGCTGTAAGCACACATTCAGTTTGGTTTGCGCGTATCGGGCGGTCATTTAGTGGCCGCCCTTTCGCAGTTTAACCCTTTGCCCACTCTATTGTGACACTCCTGACACAATCATGCCTCAAATTCATTTTATGCGAGGCAGGGAGAAGTGGCGGCTTGAGGCCAGCGCATTCAGCTGCTAAACCGCAAAAATCCTTCACCTACGTCTGTTTGGGCAAAAAGGGGCATAATTTTGTTTGGCCGCAAAGTATTAAAAGCAATCGCATTAACTGCAACTCTTCTTAGCGCCGGTGGCGCTGCAACATCTGCGTTGGCAAATGATGTCATTGCGGAGTCTCTAAATACGATTGAGCCTATTCTGTCCTACGACACCGCATATAATTTGCAGCTGGCGATCCAAAAATATGAAGCTATTCAAAAGGCTGGCGGCTGGGAGCCTGTATCGCGCGGCTCTTACGGCTTGAAGCTTGGTGAAGAGCGCGGACATGTGCGCGGCCTGCGCCGCCGTCTAATGGCATCCGGCGATCTTGATCCAAATCTTCGCTTGTCTGACGAGTTCGATGAAGAGGTCGATGTGGCGTTGCGCTTGTTCCAAGCCCGTCACGGATTGCGTCAAACCGGTGTGCTTGATCAAGAAACCATGATCACGCTCAATGTGCCGGTTGAAGAAAAACTGGCGCAACTTCACTTGAATTTGCAGCGCGTGCATGGCCTCGTGGCGTTGCTGTCTGACCGATATATCGTCGTGAACATTCCTGCGGCTTCCATTGAAGCGGTGAATATGGGTACTGTTGAACGTCGTCACACAGCCATTGTTGGTCGAATTGATCGGCAGACGCCAATTCTGCAGTCAAAAGTGCATGAGATTAACTTCAATCCATATTGGCACGTGCCGAAAAGTATTATCCGCCGCGATATCATCAAATATATGAATCAAGATCCGGAATATCTAACGAAGTTCCGCATCAAGATTTATGATGGCAATGGTGAAGTGCTCGACCCAAGTTTGGTGGATTGGTCTACCGACGAAGCGGTTCAATACTTGTTCCGTCAGGAGCCGGGTGCAGAAAACTCAATGGGTCATGTGAAGATCAACTTCCACAACAAGCACTCGGTTTATCTGCACGATACGCCACAAAAGTCGCTGTTTGGTCAAAACCGTCGCTTCCATTCATCTGGCTGTGTGCGTGTTGACGATGTCGACCAGCTAGTTACTTGGTTGCTTGAAGGCAATGGCGATTGGACGCACGATGGCGTGAAAGCCTCATTTGCGTCGGGTGAACGACAAGACGTGCGACTAAAGTCACCCGTACCGATCATCACGACTTACATCACCGCTTGGGCCAACCGTCAGGGCGTCGTGTCTTTCCGTGAGGATATTTATCAATTTGATAAGCAGGGCCGCGTTGCACTGATTGAGGATTAAGTAGATTATTCGAACATGAGCGGTCGTGTTCCAACCCATCTTGGCAATGTTTATTTTGAGTTCGTGCAAGTCGGCGGGCAGGTGCGGGTGTGTGCGATTCACGAGGAAACGCGTATAGAAGCCATGGCCATCGCGCCGATTCAAGCCACTCAGCAACAAATGCAACAATTGGCATTGGGCAAATTAAAACGGCTCGTAGAAAAGCACCAAAACGCGAAGCGAACCAATTAAACTTTCGCGTGGCTTGGATTACCTAAATTCGTGTGATAAGCGGTCACCACCGAAATTGGTCGTTAATCACGAGGATTTTCCATGACCGAAATTTTTCCAAATTTCTTTTCCAATTCGCTGGCCAATGTTGATGCTGACGTTGCGCGGGCAATTGAAGCCGAACTAAACCGGCAACAAACTGAAATCGAACTTATTGCTTCTGAGAACATCGTCTCAAAAGCTGTTATCGAAGCGCAGGGCTCTGTGCTGACCAACAAATATGCTGAAGGTTACCCAGGCAAACGCTACTATGGCGGTTGTCAGCATGTTGACGTGGTCGAGAACCTAGCCATCGAGCGTGCAAAGCAGTTGTTTGACTGCGAATTTGCAAACGTCCAGCCAAACTCTGGTTCGCAAGCCAACCAAGGTGTTTTCCAAGCGCTCATCCAGCCTGGTGACACAATTCTTGGCATGAGCCTTGATGCCGGTGGTCACTTGACCCACGGCGCGCGCCCGAACCAGTCCGGCAAATGGTTCAATGCGATCCACTATGGTGTACGTAAGCAAGATGGTCTGTGCGATATGGACCAAGTGCGTGAAATGGCAAAAGAGCACCAGCCAAAGCTGATCATTGCTGGTTTCTCTGCTTATTCTCGTCACCTTGATTTTGCGGCATTCCGTGAAATTGCTGACGAAGTTGGCGCTTACTTTATGGTGGACATGGCGCACGTTGCTGGCCTTGTGGCTGGTGGCAAATACCCAAGCCCATTCCCACACGCACATGTGGCCACAACAACGACCCACAAAACACTTCGTGGCCCACGTGGCGGCATGATTTTGACCAACGATGCGGACATTGCAAAGAAGGTCAATTCTGCGATTTTCCCTGGTATCCAGGGTGGTCCATTGATGCACGTTATTGCAGCAAAAGCAGTAGCTTTCGGCGAAGCTTTGACACCAGACTTTAAGAAGTACATTTCTGATGTTGTGGACAATGCTGATGCAATGGCACAGGCGATCATGGCCGGTGGATTGGACATCTTCTCAGGCGGAACAGACAACCACTTGATGCTCGTTGATCTTCGCCCGAAAGGCGTAACCGGTAAAGCGACTGAAGCAGCTCTTGAGCGCGCGCACATCACTTGTAACAAAAACGCAATTCCGTTCGATACGGAAAAGCCGTTTATCACCTCAGGTATTCGCGTGGGTACACCAGCAGCAACATCACGCGGCTTCGACACAGATGACTTCACCAAGGTGGGTGAGTTGATCGTTCAAGTTGTTGATGGTTTGTCTGCAAACGGTGAAGAGGGTAACGCTGGAGTTGAAGCGGACGTACGTGAGCAGGTAAAAGTGCTTACAGATTCGCATCCAATCTACAGCTAAGCTTTTCTCGGAGGCACAATGCGCTGCCCATATTGCGGAAACCAAGACACCCAAGTGAAGGATTCTCGTCCTACCGAGGATTCTAACGCTATCCGCCGCCGCCGCGTTTGCTCGGCATGCGGCGGACGCTTCACCACATTTGAACGGGTTCAGCTCCGTGAGCTTGTGGTGAGCAAAAAGTCTGGTCGCAAAGTGCCTTTCGATCGCGATAAACTTAACCGATCAATCAAGACAGCCTTGCGCAAACGCGAGGTAAATGCTGAAGCGGTTGACCGCATGATCTCAGGCGTTGTTCGACGCTTGGAAAGCATGGGCGAAACCGAAGTGTCGTCAGAACAAATCGGCCAATTGGTGATGGAAGGATTGAAGGAACTTGATGACGTGGCGTTCGTACGTTTCGCGTCTGTTTACAAGAACTTCTCTAAAGCGGATGACTTTAAATCCTTCCTTTCCAAACTCGATATTGAGCCAGGCGACGACGAATAAATGGTAGTTTCTCGCGCGGACATCAAATGGATGGACGCAGCGGCTCGATACGCCTCAAATTTTCTCGGCACAACCAAAGATAATCCCACCGTTGCTGCGCTTGTGGTCGACCCGACTAACAATACGCTTTTGGCGAGAGCAGTAACCGCAACCGGAGGTCGCCCGCACGCTGAAACGCGGGCCATTGCCGAAGCCGGCCCAAAAACCGATGGCGCAACGCTCTATGTGACGCTTGAACCCTGCAATCACCAGGGCAAGACGCCACCCTGTGTGGACGCGGCTATCGCAGCCAAATTTAAGCGGGTCGTTGTCGGTCAATTGGATGTTGATCCACGCACTGCGGGCAAAAGCATCGAAAAAATGCGCAATCACGGCATCAATGTTGACGTGGTCGACCGACATCAGACAACAGCGCAATTGCATCGAGCCTTCTTTCATAGAATGTCGACAGGTCGGCCGTATGTCATTGCAAAGCTTGCCGTTTCGGCGGATGGCATGGTAGGGCGCGTCGGCGAGGGCAATGTGCCGATAACTGGCGCGGACGCGAAAAACTGGACCCATTCGCTTCGCGCACGGGTGGACGGCATTGCTGTTGGCGCGAAAACATTTCAACTCGACCAGCCCGCGCTTAACGTGCGTTTACGCGGTTTAGAAGACAGAAGCCCTGAACGGTTCGTTTTCTCAACTTCTGAGAGAGCTCACGCCAATGCAACTACAATCGATAGCGGACAGGGATTATCCCAGGCGCTCAAAACTGTGGGTGAGGCGGGCATCAATAGTTTGTTGATCGAAGGTGGTCCGGCTTTACTTCAATCATTGCTAGATGAGGCGCTGATCAACGAGTTTCATTTGCTTAAGAGCAAAAAGCTGATCGGTACCAAAGGCCAACCAGCATTTGAGGGGGCGTACGCCACACAAGTTTTGTTGGCGCTCGGTTTCGAGTTGCGCGAGCAGCGGCAATTGGGTAACGACCAGTTGTTCAGTTTTACAAAGGATCGCTGATGTTCACCGGAATTGTCTCAGACGTCGCCACCATTGCAAAAATCGATGAGCATACGGATGGCCGCAAGATGCGAATTCAAACAGTGTATGACACTGATGATTTCGAAATTGGCGCATCAATCGCCCACAACGGCATTTGCCTAACCGTCGTCGAAAAGCAAAATGTTGAAGGCGACAAGAACTGGTTTGACGTGTTCTTGGGGCATGAAACATTGTCGCTAACGACGGCGAAAGACTGGAAAGTGGGCGACAAAATCAATCTTGAACGCTCATTGCGCTTGCAGGATGAGTTGGGCGGTCATTTAGTCTCTGGGCACGTTGATGGTGTTGCTCAAATCATTGATCGACAAGATTTTTCGGACCAATGCAAGCTGACTTTTGAAGTGCCGAAGGATCTTGCTAAGTTCATTGCGGTCAAAGGTTCTGTGGCGCTTAACGGTACATCGCTGACAGTCAACACGGTTGAGCAAAACCAGTTCTCTGTTTTGTTGATCCCGCACACCTTAGAGGTGACAAACTGGCACCTTGCCAAAGCGGGTGATCAGATAAACATTGAAATTGATCAGATGGCGCGCTATGCAGCCCGCCTGATTGAGATGCAATAGCTAGCTTTTTCGAAAAGGCGACACAAAATGACTGACAAGCTTAAGATTCTTGTTATCGAAGCGCGGTTCTATGACGAGTTGGCAGACGAACTCGCCGCTGGTGCGATCGAAGTGCTCGAAAAAGCAAACGCAGAAATTACGCGCGTGGCCGTGCCTGGCGTGTTGGAAATTCCATCTGCCCTAGCGATGGCGCTCATCGCGGAAGATGAAGGCGATGGCGAAAGCTATGATGGTTTCGTCGTGTTGGGCGTGGTTATCCGTGGTGAAACAACGCATTATGATATTGTCGCCAACGAGAGCGCGCGCGCGATCATGAATATCTGCACATCTGAAGGTCTTGCGCTTGGCAACGGTATTCAGACGGTCGAAAACCAAGAGCAAGCATGGGCACGCGCCAATCGTTCTGAAAAGAACAAGGGTGGCGGTGCTGCGGAAGCTGCTCTGGCGATGATCGATCTTAAAGCCAAGCTTGGTCTTTAAGTCATGACAAACGAAAAGAACCAAAAAGCGAACCAACGCGGCGCGGCACGTTTGGCAGCGGTGCAGGCGCTTTACCAAATGGATGTCGGTCGCGCTTCGCTCGAACATACGCTTGAGCAATTTAACCTTTTCCGTTTAGGCAAGGAAGTTGAGGGAGACGAGTATTTGCCGGCGGATAAGGACTATTTTTCCCAAATCCTCAAAGGCGTTAAGACACATCAGGTCAAAATTGACCCAATTATAGACAAATCGCTCGTTGATGGGTGGCCTGTTACAAGAATCGATAGTACGCTGCGCGCGATCTTGCGTTCTGCGGTTTTCGAACTTCTCTTCAAAAAAGACATTCCTGCACGCGTTGTCATCACCGAATATATGGATGTGGCAAAAGCGTTCTACGACGAAGACCAGCCAGCAATGGTCAATGGCGTGCTGAATACAGTCGCCAAAACCTACAGACCTGACGATTTAAAGTAACGGAGAAACCCAATGGCCGAGCCCGAATTTGATAAAAAAGCGAATGCGGGACGGAACATTGGTTTACTCGCGCTCACCCAAGCAACCGGTGGTTCGAGCCAAGCCATCATTATGGCGGTTGGCGCGCTAACAGCCGCAACACTTGCGCCAGATCCAAGTTTGGCAACGGTGCCAACCACGGCCATGATTGTCGGCTTGGCACTTATGGCAGGTCCAGCAACGCGCATCATCTACA
>CAJXLH010000120.1 GCA_913055925.1 uncultured Maritalea sp.
CAATCTTGCGCCAGCGGACCTGCCAAAAGAAGGTTCCCACTACGATTTGCCCATCGCACTTGGACTCATGGCGGGGATCGGCGCTATTCCACCCGATGCAATTGAGGAGTTCGTTGTATTGGGTGAACTCGCGCTTGATGGGCGCATTTCCCATGTCGCTGGCGCCTTGCCAGCCGCCATCGCCGCCGAAGCACGCGGTTTGGGGCTTATCTGTCCTGAAGCGAGTGGCCCAGAAGCCGCGTGGGCTAGCGAAGAGCTTAACGTTGTCGCGCCTGCGAATCTCATCGCGCTTGCCAATCATTTGTCAGGCAACCAATTGAGCGCGCGGCCCGTTGCGCGTCGGCTAGAGCCGAAAGATCAGCTGCCGGACTTATCTGAAATTAAGGGGCAAGAAGCCGCCAAACGCGCCTTGGAAGTTGCGGCGGCAGGCGGGCATAACTTTCTTATGGTCGGGCCACCTGGGGCCGGAAAGTCTATGCTCGCCGCGCGTTTGCCGTCGATTTTGCCGCCGCTAAACCCAAGGGAACTGCTTGACGTTTCCATGGTGCAATCGATCGCTGGCGAATTAGCGGGCGGGCAGCTCTCCGATCGGCGCCCTTACCGCGCACCGCACCACTCTGCCTCAATGGCAGCGCTGATTGGTGGCGGGTTGAAAGTGCGGCCAGGCGAGGTTTCTCTTGCCCACAATGGTGTGTTGTTTCTTGACGAATTGCCCGAGTTTTCACCGCAGGTGATTGACGGCTTGCGACAACCGTTGGAGACGGGAGAAACTGTTATCGCGCGGGCAAACCACCGGGTCGTTTATCCCTCCCGCGTGCAACTGATTGCGGCCATGAACCCCTGCAAGTGCGGTCTTGCCGGCACACCGGGTCATACCTGCAAGCGCGGCGACAAATGCGCGAGTGATTATCAGGCGCGGGTTTCTGGGCCGTTTTTGGACCGCATCGATATTCGTATGGATGTACCCGCTGTTTCCGCGCTGGATATGATTGCCCCTAACGATGCGGAGCCGAGCGCTGCGATTGCAGCTCGCGTGTTAAAAGCGCGGAATATTCAGATAGAGCGCTATTTGAAACTGGGTGAGCCAACTGTTTATTGCAACGCTGCCGCCAGCGCGAAATTGATTGAAGTGGTGGCTCAGCCGGACGAAGAAAGCAAAAATCTCCTTTTAAAGGCTGCCGAAAAGTTTTCGCTTTCCGCGAGGGCCTATCATCGTGTACTAAAAGTTGCCCGCACCCTCGCCGATCTCGGCGGTTCCGAACCCATCAAAAAACCACACATTGCCGAAGCCCTTGGCTATCGTGTCGGATTTGGCAGCTAAAGAACAAATGACTCAGATTTATCAACAATTTGCCTACAATAATTTGTTGGCAAACCACCGCTTGCTTAGCGCAGCCGAAGCCCTCGGTCCGGGCGAATTCGAAGCGCCGCGTACCAGCTTTTTCCCGTCAATCAAGGAAACGCTCAATCACAACATTACCGTCGATTGGTTTTACGTAGATGCGTTGGAAGGCGGCACACTGGGCGCCAAAGCATGGGAAGATCCAGCCCCATTTAATAAGGCAAGTGATCTCAAAAAGGCGCAGCGCGAAGTTGATTTTCGGCTCATTCGGTTTTGCGCGACACTGACACTAGAAAGCCTGACGCGGCAAATGAAATTTTATCGTTTTGATGAGCCATTGGGCAACGTGTTGTCACATCTTTTTCAGCACCAATTCCACCATCGCGGCCAAGCTCATGCGATGTTTTCGGGTTCGTCGGCGCCGCCGCCACAACTTGATGAATTTATGTTTGCATCAGATCATGCAGATCGCGTCAGCGATTTGAAAGAACTTGGCCTCACCGAACAAGACTTGCCCAATTTCCAAGGGATAACCAAAGATGAGTGATAGCAGCTACACGATTGAGCATAAAACACCCTCCGTGGCTGAATATTGCCAAATGCGCGTTGATGCGGGGCTTGCGCCAAAATCTGAAGAAGCGGCGAGTATTGGCCTGCCGAAATCGATTTTTGGCATTTCGATCAGAGATGAGGGCGGCAATCTTATCGCCATGGGGCGTTTGGTAGGCGACGGCGGATGCTTTGTGCAGGTCTGCGACATTGCGGTCCACCCAAACCATCAAGGCCAAGGGTTCGGCCGTCGTGTCATGCAAGAATTGATGGATTATATCGAGCGCGAAATTCCCAAAACCGCCTGGATCAATCTATTTGCCGATGGCACCGCCAACCAGCTCTATGCAAAATTTGGATTTGGTGAGACCGCGCCGATCTCTATCGGCATGGCAAAATATCACGGCTAGGGATCAAAAAATGCTGGGCCGGTGTTCCGGCCCAGAATGTAGATACACCCAATTAGCTTGCAATTCTTTCGAGCGCTGGCTCGTCCGGCGTCGACCGTGACATCTCAACAATCGCCGCTGACTTTTCCACTTGAAACTGGTCAATCAGCTTATCGAGATGGCTAACTTGGTCATCGGTCTCTGCAATTGCGGCATTTGTTTCCTCAACCAGCGCTGCGTTGTGCTGTGTTGTCTCGTCCATTTGCCTAACAGCATCGGCAATTTCATCAATGGCGGTCGCCTGTGATCTGGAAGAAGCCAAAAGCTCTTCCATGCGCGTCTTGTTGCCAGTGATGCCATCAATCATAGATTTCAAATCATCAGCCACCTGCAAAACAAATTCGCGACCTTGGGTCACCTCGTTGGTGCTGGCTTCGATCAACGCCTTCACTTCAGCCGAGGATTCTGCTGCGGATTGCGCTAGGCGGCGCACTTCAATCGCCACAACGGCAAATCCCTTGCCTGCATCACCGGCTCGTGCCGCTTCTACCGACGCGTTAAGCGCCAACAAGTTGGTTTGAAAAGCGATATCGTCAATCATGCCGATTACTTCGGAAATTTTGCTCGAAGACTCGGTGATCCGCTCCATCGCATCGGTTGCGCGTGCCACCACTTGCCCGCTTTTTTCGGCTGTTTTGGCAAGAGACAGCGACTCTTCGGCCGTTTTTTCCGTACGGCTGGCGTTGTCACCCACTGTATTGGCGAGTTGTTCCATGGCCGCAGACGTTTCTTCAATTGTCGCCGCTTGCTTGATCGTGCGATCACTTAGGCTCGTTGCGCCTTCCAAAATCTCACGAGACGCGACACTGAGGCCAGAAGATGAGACGTTGAGTTGTGAAATCACTTCGCCAAGCTTGTCCGCGACACTATTTGTGTCTTGTTTTAACTTTTGAAATTGCCCGAGATATTGGCCGTTTACGCGTGGCCTCAGATCCTTGTTGGCAAGCGCCGACAATACCGCGCCCGTTTCTTTCAGACCACGGTCCACGGTCTCAACAAGCGCGTTGACCTGCTCTGCGATTTCCGCAAATTCGGGGTCTTTTTTGTCAACTGTTGCAAGTTTGGTGAAATCGCCCGCAGCAGCAGCTTCAATAGTGCCACCAATTTGAAGTTTTAAGGCTTTCACCACTTCGGCACGCTCTTGCTGCGCGCGTTTCATCATGTCGATCGCAAGATTGATCTTGTCGACGGAAAACAAGAACATGCCGTCCATGCCTTCAGGGCGAATTTTGCGATAAAATCGACCTTCCGATGCAGCAGTTAGAGCTAGTGAAGCCTCACGCACAAATGCATCATTTATGTCGATCATGCCGTTAATGGCGTCGACGCATTTTCTTGTGTTGTGATCAAGACGCGCAAAAACAAGCCGACTGTCGAAATTCCCACGCCGAATTTCATGTGAAACCCGACCAATGTCTTTCATGATTTTTTCGCGACGCCATGCGGTCACCAGCGCGTAGCAAAGTGCCAGTCCACAAATGACCGTCGCCACGATAGTGGGGCCAACAAAACCTTGCGTGCCCGCAAGAAAAATGGCGCTCCCAGCGGATAAAACCGCTGTGCCTAACGCCAAAAGCTGGCTAGAGGGAAAGGACAAATTCGTCATAGCTCACGCCCTTCTCTTCAAGTGTTTTCATCAATAAGCGATAGCCGGCTTTTTGGCCCTCTTTGGCGTTTTTGTGACTTTTCTCTTCGGCCACGAGCGCTTCATAAATTGGTGTGATAGCGGCAATCGCAGCGCCTGACGGCGCTCGACGGTTAGAATGGTAAGAGGTGACATTGCCTTTGCTATCCATACTCGGCGTGACGTGCGCAAGCACCCAATAATAATCTTCGGCTTTTGTGGAGTTGACGACATAGGCAAAAATCTCATTGCCGAATTGTAAGCGCTCCCAAAGCAATTGAAACACGCAGCGTGGCATAAGCGGGTGCCGAATAACGTTGTGGGGCTTATCAAGTATCTCGCGAAGATTATATCC
Source organism: uncultured Maritalea sp. (assembly GCA_913055925.1). GTDB lineage: Bacteria > Pseudomonadota > Alphaproteobacteria > Rhizobiales > Devosiaceae > Maritalea. The sequence continues at coordinate 4,320 of CAJXLH010000120.1, forward strand.
AGCAATATCAAGAAAAATATCGTTTGCGTAAATTATACGACCCTTTAGGTCCGTTTTGGACACAATAATGTCTTGCGGGTCGAGCTTTTGTTCTGTGCCAGTAAGTAACATGGAAACTCAATGATTGTGGGTAAAAAACGCCACTATTTTTGTTTTAAGGTCTTAATAAAAGTCTCAACAATTCACCTCTTGTTTTGTGGACTGCGCTCAGCGCTTATTCAAACGCCCGCACAGGGCAAGGACGATAGTTGCAAATGCAACAATGAAATGAAGTTGCTAATTTATTGAAAAAAAAGAATTTGTTGGAGGGAAGCTGGATCGAAACGACAAATGCTGTTGCTTCTTTACAAATGCAACATGTCAATTTACGCATTCGTCAACAAAGTAGTACGCAGCGTTCGAAAATTGTAAACTTAAAAAATAGCTCTAAATACTTGATTTTACTTGATCTAAATCAAACCGGTCAGCGTTTGCCGACCGGTATTGGTGCAACCAATTGCAAGAAGCACAGCACTGTGGGGACGCGTGATCTCGCAATTGGCCAAACTGATTTGTGAATTAGAACTGAGCTGTTTCTGTTGATTCAGCCATCGCTGTTGTCGAGCTTGCGCCTTGGCTAACCGCCATTGAAACTGCATCGAAATAGCTTGTGCCAACTTCACGTTGGTGGCGCGTTGCGGAGAAGCCGCGCTCTTCTGCGCCAAATTCAGCTTGTTGCAGTTCAGAGTAAGCAGCCATTCCACGCTCTTTATAGCGGCTAGCCAGATCAAAGGTAGTGTAGCTAAGGTTGTGGAAGCCAGCCAAAGTGATGAACTGGTATTTGTAACCCATTGCGCCCAACTCAGCTTGGAACTTCGCCATTTGGCTTTCGTCCATATGCTTCGCCCAGTTAAATGATGGCGAGCAGTTATAAGCAAGCATCTGATCTGGGTATTCGCGTCTAATGGCTTCCGCAAAGCGGCGTGCGTCATCCAAGTTTGGAGTCGAAGTTTCACACCAAATAAGGTCCGCATAAGGTGCGTAGGCAAGACCGCGAGCAATCGCAGCGTCAAAGCCACCTTTTAGACGGTAGAAGCCTTCTTCTGTGCGCTCTCCAGTAACGAATGGTGCGTCATATTCGTCAACGTCTGAGGTGATCAAGCGCGCCGCTTCAGCGTCTGTACGTGCCATGATCAATGTTGGAACGCCCATAACGTCAGATGCAAGGCGTGCTGCATTCAATGTGCGAACAAATGTCTTTGTCGGAACAAGAACTTTACCGCCCAAATGGCCGCATTTTTTTTCAGATGCCAGTTGATCTTCAAAGTGAACCGCTGCTGCGCCAGCTTCAATCATGCCTTTCATCAATTCAAAAGCATTCAATTGACCACCAAAGCCAGCTTCAGCGTCGGCAATGATCGGTACGAAGTAATCGATGTCTGTGGTTGCTTCACCTGACAGTTTTTCCATCGTTTGGATCTGGTCAGCGCGCTGCAAACCTTTGTTGATGCGGCGAACGATCGCGGGTACGCTGTCTGCCGGATAAAGGCTTTGATCAGGATACATATTGCCTGAATTGTTGGCGTCAGCGGCAACCTGCCAGCCTGAAAGGTAAATCGCCTTCAAACCTGCTTTAACCTGTTGAACAGCTTGGTTGCCCGTAAATGTACCTAATGTCGGCACATAGTCTTCGGTGTGGAGAAGCTCCCAAAGCTTCTTCGCGCCGTTTTCGGCCAAGCTATGCTTGATTGGCAATGAACCAGAAAGCTTAGCAACGTCTTCCGGCGTATAGTTACGCGCAATATTGTCCCAGCGATCTGGTGCCCATTCTGGGGTGGCGAATTGTTGTTTGTTGCGATCGAGCATGATGGTGTCCCTTTATCGAAAAATTTGGGTGAGCTTCGCCGGTCCCTGACGCGGGCCAAAAGGGCCGTGTCAGGGTGGTTAGGAGGGCGAAGCCAATGAAATTGGTGCCTGTTTGAAACTGAGTGGTTGCGCCTAGTTGGTGCTGCGACGGAATGTGGCGGCGATCATTGGATTGCCATCAAACATGTCGGTTGTTGTGTCGCTTTCATCCGCTAGGGCGAATTGGTGTTTGCTGACCGGACCCACAATCGCAAAGCCGAGCTCATCCAGTCCCTTGGCTTTAAACTGGCGCATCGCGTCTGCAACGGTACGCGCAATGATGGTGATATATTCGTCTTGCGTGTTCTGCCGGTTATCGATTGTGTGTGTCATCTTTTCCTCCGTTCCCGAAACCATTCCGGGATGTGATGATGTAAAGATTTGACAATTGGCTCCGAATTGCAAGATAATTCGTGAAATCAACGTGTTAAGCTGTAAAGTTCAGTAAAGCTGGTTCGAGAATTTTGTAAAGTTCTGTAAAGTTTTCGGCAGGAAAGGGGCCCGAAAATGGAGAAGTCAAATCCGCAAATCGGCGGTAAAATCAGAAGGTTGCGACGTCAAAAGCACGTTTCACAGGCTGATTTGGCTGCAGCCCTCGGCATTTCGGCAAGTTACTTGAATTTGTTGGAGCACAATCGTCGAAACATCACTGTGCCGCTTTTGTTCAAAGTCGCGGGACACTTTGGTATTGAGCCGGGTGAGTTGGTTGAGAGTGACGAAAGTCAGTTGGTTGGCGATTTGATGGAGCTGTTCGGCGACGACATTTTTGCCGATACTGACCTCACCAATCACGAAATTCGCGATCTTGCTTTTTCGAACCCCGGTGCCTCGCGCGCCATTTTACGATTGTTTGATAAATACCAAGAGGTGAAATCATCGCCAAACCGGTCAGATAATGCGGATGGCGACCCAGAGGCGACGACCGGCTATCATACCGCGACAGAGGCCATCTCTGATTTCATTCAGGAAAATGCCAACCATTTTCCATCGCTTGAAGCGAGTGCAGAACGTGTACGTCATGATATCGATCACGCTTCAGATAGTTTTGAGTTGGGGCTTAAAACCTATCTCGGCAATGTGTTCGGCTTGGATGTAAAACTGACCTCGTTGCCCTCCGGCATCGCCCAGCAGCACGACGCGTCCCTCGTGCCACGGGCCATAGAGCATCATGGCTTCGAGCGGACGGTAGACCACGCCGTCGTCGTTTGTGATCTGCTCGGCCAGTTCGCGCTCGGCAATCTGCACCTGCTGGTCGTACTGGGCGCTTTCGTGCTGTTGCACATAGGCCACGCGACGCTGCTCGCGCTCGTCGATCAGGTTGTGGAATTCGGGCAGTCGCTGCTGCCAGCGCTCGAGCACGCGGGTGAGCTGGTGCAGGTCGCGCAGTTCCGACAGCTGCAGCTGCAGCCGGTCGCTCTGCATCATCTGCAGCAGATAGCGCTGATTGTCGCGGATCAGCGCCGGAGTTTCCGCATCCTCGAGCCAGCCATAGCGCTGCAGGTCGAGGGTTTGGGTTTCCGCCGGTAGCGGGAACTGCA
>CAJXLH010000121.1 GCA_913055925.1 uncultured Maritalea sp.
ACAGTCATTGCCGATAGAGTTACCGCAGTTTAGCGACCATGCGGTGGCGAATGCATTGGCAGCGGCGATGGTCGGTGAACAGTTCGAAATTGACGCTATTACAGTAGCTGCCGGTTTGGCGAATTTCAGCGCGCCAGAAGGCCGTGGCGAACTCACCGAAGTCGCCGTCAGCGGCGGCACAGCCTTGATTTTGGACGAAAGTTATAACGCAAATCCCGTGTCCATGAGGGCGGCCTTTTTGCTTCTTGCGCGTCTGCCTGTGAAAGGGCGCAAAATCGCTGTTTTGGGCGATATGTTGGAGTTAGGCGATCAATCAACAAAAATCCATTCAGAACTATCGGGCCCATTGCTTGCATCAGGTGCACACGAAGTGGTTTTGGTCGGACCTGAGATGGCCCATTTAAGGGACAAAATCCAAGGTCAAATCAAAACCACATATGTGCCCGATACCAAAAAGCTGGACGTAATGATTGCCGAAAGCCTTGCACCGGGGGACCTTGTTATGTTCAAAGGTTCAAAGGGAATTGGGTTGTCGCCTGTCGTCGCCAGCATTAAGGCGCGGCTTGGTGGAACCAAAAACAGCAAAACCTGAAGGTTGAAAACCGCATGTTTTATTTTTTGCAGCAGTTCGGCGATCAGTTCGCTGCGCTAAACGTTTTTCGCTATCTCACCTTTAGGACTGGCGGCGCGACCATAACTGCGCTTTTCATTGTATTTCTGTTTGGCCCAAAAGTGATTTCCTTGCTTAAGGTTAAGCAAGGACACGGCCAACCAATCCGCGAAGACGGACCGCAAAGTCATTTGATCACTAAAAAAGGGACGCCGACAATGGGCGGCCTGATGATCCTTTTGTCGGTCATTGTCTCAACTCTACTTTGGGCAAACCTTTCCAACCCGTACGTATGGATCGTGCTGGGCGTTACCGTAGGGTTTGGCGCAATCGGCTTTTATGACGACTATTTGAAGGTGTCGAAAGCAACAAACTCGGGCTTTGGCGGCCGTCAACGCCTGGTTTTGGAAAGCCTAATCGCCGCCGTTGCATGTTACTTTGTTTCGCAAATCGGCGAAGCACCATTTTCGACATCTCTCGCACTTCCCTTCATCAAAGACTTTGCCATTGACCTTGGCATTTTCTTTTTGGCCTTTGGTGGCTTCATCATCGTTGCTGCCGGCAATTCGGTGAACTTAACAGACGGGCTGGATGGGCTTGCGATTGTGCCTGTCATGATTGCCGCAGGCTCTTTCGGCCTGATCTCATATCTTGTGGGTAACGAGGTGTTCTCGTCCTATTTGCTGATCAATTTTGTGCCCGGAACTGGCGAGTTGGCCGTTCTATGTGGCGCTTTGATTGGGGCAGGTCTCGGCTTCCTGTGGTTCAACGCACCTCCGGCATCCATTTTCATGGGGGACACCGGTAGTCTTGCACTGGGTGGCATGCTCGGCGCAATTGCTGTTGCAACAAAGCACGAGATCGTACTTGCCATTATCGGTGGGCTGTTTGTCTTGGAAACTGTTTCGGTGATTGTCCAAGTGGTGAGCTACAAAACCACAGGAAAGCGTATTTTTAAGATGGCGCCGATACACCACCATTTCGAGCATTTGGGGTGGACAGAAAGCCAGATTGTTATCCGCTTCTGGATCATTTCGTTCGTTTTGGCATTGATCGGATTGAGCTCGCTAAAACTTCGTTAGCACGCGCAAAAACTCAAAAATCGTTGCGACTTGGTAACCACTTTCGGTGTAATTTTATTCACCAAAGAGTAGTTGCGAGTTGTTGGGATAGTTTAAGTCAATGTTTTTGCGCGAATTTTCACGAGAGCGTAAGACCCCGTTAGCTGAGTGGTGGTGGACAATCGACAGGCCTTTGTTGGCCGCATTGTTCGGGCTTTTGGCAGCGGGAATGATGCTATCGTTTGCCGCAAGTCCTGCGGTTGCCGTACGTATTGGCCTTGATGAGTGGCACTTCATTGTCCGGCACATGATTTTTCTGGTGCCAACGACTATCGTTTTGATTGCAGGTTCGTTTCTAACGCCACGCCAAAGCCGCCATTTGGCGCTTCTTGTACTTGTCGGTATGACCATTTTGATGGCGGGGACGCTGTTTTTCGGCACTGTGATCAAGGGATCACAGCGGTGGATATCACTCGCTGGTTTTTCGCTACAGCCTTCAGAGTTTGTGAAACCAGCATTTGCGATCATCGCGGCATGGTTGGTTTCTGAACAGATGCGCAAGCCGGAAGTACCGGGGCACTTATTTGCAGGCATCATTTTGGCGATCATTGTTGGTATTTTGTTGTTGCAGCCAGACGTTGGCCAAACAGCTCTTGTTATTCTCACCTGGGCTGGGTTGCTGTTTATCGCAGGAATTTCGTGGTGGTTGATCATTGCGTTGGGCAGCGCAGCCCTTGGCGCCATTACTGCCGCATACTTCATGTTCCCACACGTGACGCGGCGCTTTGATGCTTTCCTTAACCCGCAAACTGGCGATAATTACCAAGTCGACAAAGCGCTTCAGTCGCTGCTTGAAGGCGGGTGGTTTGGCCTTGGGCCGGGCGAGGGCATTGCCAAGCGTGGCTTGCCCGATGCGCACGCTGACTTTGTGTTTAGTGCGGCGGCTGGCGAGTTTGGAATCCTTTTCTGTATTGGATTAGTGGCGCTAATCGCTTTTGTCGTCGCGCGTTCATTTTACCTTGCTCAAATGCAGCAAAATCTGTTTTCGCGGTTAGCAATCAGTGCAGTGGCGATCCAGTTTGGCGTGCAAGCGCTGATCAATCTCATGGTGAACATCAATCTGATGCCGCCAAAGGGCATGACACTACCTTTCGTTTCATCTGGTGGTACGTCGATGATGGCGGTTGCTTTTGGTATGGGCATTTTGCTAGGGCTTGCGCGGCGTAAGCCAGAGCACACAATTCAATCTGGTTTGCCGAGTTTTAGAACCATGCCTGGTCATGAGGTTGCATGAGCAAATTTATGGTAGTGGCCGGCGGGACCGGCGGCCATCTCTTCCCCGCACAAGCCCTAGCAAACGAGCTGCAAAAGCGCGGCCATACGGTGCATTTGGTCACTGACAATCGCGCGAATAATTTCGCCGCTGATTTCCCGGCTGAGAAAACCCACATTGTGCCTTCTGCTACGCCGAATTTGCGCAATCCGTTGCAAACAGCAGAAGCATCGCTGACCATTTTGCAAGGCATTGCGAAGTCGTACAAGCTGATGAAAAAAGAAGAGCCAGATGCGGTCATCGGCTTTGGCGGCTACCCAACATTTCCACCGCTTATTGCGGCGTCGCTTCGCGGCATTCCGACAGTTCTGCACGAACAAAATGCCGTAATGGGCCGGGCCAATCGTGCAACGGCGCGTTTCGCCGATAAGATTGCGTTGAGTTTCCCGACCACTAAATATGCCGACAAATATGAAGCGAAATGCGTTCTAACCGGCAATCCGCTGCGCGATATTGTTTTGCAGGTGGCCAATAAGCCATATCCCGCGATTGACGATGACGGGCCGATCAATGTTTTGGTGACAGGCGGTTCACAAGGCGCGCAGGTGTTTTCAGACATGTTGCCGGGCGCCATGCTGAATATCCCGGATGAGCTGCGCAACAGAATTCGACTTGTCCAGCAGTGCCGTGAAGACGATCTGAAACGCGCAACGTCAGTTTATGCGGATAGTCGTCTAAATGTAGAACTTGCGCCGTTCTTTAAAGACCTGCCGCGCCGTATCGCCAACTCTCACTTAATCATCTGTCGCGCTGGCGCCAGCACAATTGCTGAAATTGCGGCCATCGGACGTCCAGCTGTTTATGTGCCGCTTCCTGGGTCGCTCGACCAAGATCAGTTGCACAATGCAAAGAACATTGTTGATGTTGAAGGTGGTTGGATATTGGAACAGGGCACACTATCACCACATTCACTCGCCACAGAGTTGACTAAGATTTTGGTTGATACAGATCGTTTGCGCGTCATGGCGGGCAACGCGAAGAAAGCGGGTCGACCCGACGCTGTAGTTAACCTCGCCAATATCGCTGAACAATCGGCGCAAGAAGAATAGGAGCGCATCGCAAATGAAGATGCCACAAAATATCGGTCCGGTGCATTTCGTTGGGATCGGTGGAATTGGAATGAGCGGCATTGCCGAGGTTTTGCATAACCAAGGCTATGAAGTGCGCGGTTCTGATTTGTCCTTAAACCCAAACGTTCAGCGTTTGCAGGAAAAAGGGATCCACGTCGATATTGGCCAGAAAGCCGAGAACTTAGACAGCGCAGCAGTTGTTGTCATTTCATCGGCTATTAAATCGGATAATCCAGAGCTGATTGCAGCGCGTGAACGTTCGCTGCCGATTGTACGGCGCGCCGAGATGCTTGCCGAAATTATGCGTTTTAAAAATGCGATTGCCATTGGTGGCACGCATGGCAAAACCACAACAACGTCGCTTGTTGCGAGTTTGCTGGATGCCGGTGGCGTTGATCCAACGGTTATCAATGGTGGCATTATCAATGCGTATGGCACAAATGCGCGTTTGGGCGATGGCGACTGGATGGTCGTTGAAGCTGACGAAAGTGATGGTACATTTGTTAAATTGCCAGCAGATGTTGCGGTTGTGACAAATGTGGATGCTGAGCATTTGGATCACTATGGCGACTTTGAAACGGTTCAAAAAGCGTTTTTGCAGTTCGTTGAAAATGTACCGTTTTATGGTTTTGCTGTGATGTGTTTGGACCATCCAACGGTTCAAGATTTGGTGGGTAAGGTCACAGATCGTCGGATCATTACGTACGGCCAAAACCCGCAATCAGATGTGTTGCTCAAGGAAGTTAAGTCAAAAGATGGCGGTTCAAACTTCTCGGTCGAGATTCGAGACCGTTTGGCGGGCACAACCGAGACGATCGAAAATTTACAATTGCCAATGCCGGGCATCTATAATGTGCTTAACGCAACCGCAGCGATTGCAGTGGCGCACCGATTGCACGTTGATGCGGAAGATATCCGCGAGGGCCTGAGCAAATTCTCTGGCGTGAAGCGCCGTTTCACCACCGTTGGTGAAGTTGCTGGCACACGCATAATTGATGACTATGCGCACCATCCAGTTGAGATTTCTTCAGTGTTGAAGGCCGCGCGTTCGGCCACAAAAGGTGATGTCATCGCCGTGGTGCAACCGCACCGATATTCCCGTCTTGAAGATTTGTTCGAAGAGTTTGCAAGTTGCTTCAATGACGCCGACACAGTTCTTGTGGCGCCTGTCTTCGCAGCGGGTGAGCAACCGATTGATGGCGTTTCGCACGAAACGTTGGTTGATCGTTTGCGCGCTAAAGGTCACCGCGATGCACGTGTTGTTGATCGTCCTGAAGCGATTGCCCCATTGCTGGCATCTCGTGTTGCAAAAGGTGATTACGTTGTCTGTTTGGGTGCAGGTTCAATCACGCAATGGGCGGCAAAATTGCCGGGCGAACTAGAAGCACTTGTAGGAGATAAATAAATGAGTTTTCCAGATTTGCTTCCGCAATTTGACGACTGGATCGACGGCGTTCGTGGTCGTTTGACGCCAAATCAATTGCTTTCGGAAATCACATGGTTCCGCGTTGGTGGTCCGGCGCAGCTCTATTTCCAGCCGAAAGACGAAGATGATCTCAGATATTTCCTCCAGCATCTGCCAAAGGAGATCAAAGTCACCGTTATTGGTTTGGGCTCCAACCTTTTGACCCGTGATGGTGGAGTTGATGGCGTTGTGATCCGCTTGAGCGGCAAAGCCTTTGGTGAAACCGAGATCTTGGATGATCATAAAATTCGTGTTGGTACCGCGCTGCCGGATGTACGTGTTGCGACTGCGGCTGCGTCGGCAGGCATTGATGGGCTGACCTTTTATCGAGGTATCCCTGGCGGTATTGGCGGCGCGCTTTACATGAATGCAGGGTGCTACGGCACCGAAACCAAAGACCGCATGGTTGAATTGCGCGGTGTAACTCGCGACGGTGAAGTGATCACGCTCACCAATCAAGATATGGGCTACAAATACCGCAAGAATAATGGTCCGCGCGGGGTGATTTTTACATCCGCTGTTTATCAGGGGTTCGCTGGTGATCCAGAGGACATCAAGGCGCGAATGAAAGAAATCACTGAAACACGCGAAAGCTCGCAACCAACGCGCGCGCGCACAGGTGGTTCGACGTTTAAAAATCCAGATGGTCACTCAAGCTGGAAGCTTGTGGATGCAGCGGGTTGTCGTGGATTGCAAATCGGTGGCGCACAAGTCTCTGAAAAGCACTGCAACTTCTTGCTCAATCTTGGTGAGGCGACAGCTCACGACATCGAAACCCTCGGTGAAACCGTTCGCAACAAAGTGCGTGAAAATTCAGGCATTGAATTGAAGTGGGAAATCCGACGGATGGGGCATTTTGTTGAGGGCCTTGAAGTGCGCGAATTCTTGGACGGTGATGTCTTCACCGGTCAGGTGTAACTCATGGCCAAACATGTCGCGGTATTGATGGGTGGATGGGCAAGTGAACGAGAAGTTTCGCTTGCGTCAGGCAAAGGATGCGCCGATGCACTACGTCGCGCTGGCTATCAAGTCACCACCATCGATGTTGGCCGCGATTTGGCTGAACGTTTAAAGGCGGTAAAGCCTGATGTTGTGTTCAACGCATTGCATGGTCGTTTTGGTGAAGACGGTACGGTGCAAGGCGTGTTGGAAGTTATGGGTATTCCTTACACGCATTCGGGTGTGTTGGCCTCAGCATTAGCAATGGACAAACACCAGTCCAAAGTAATGTTTAAGGCTGCCGGTATTCCTGTCACCGATCACACCATTGCGCACCGTGAAGATATTGCTGCGCGCCACATTATGCCGCCGCCATACGTGGTGAAGCCTGTTGCTGATGGTTCGAGTGTGGGCGTTTTTATCGTTCAAGCAGGGCAGGACCATCCCCCGCAAGAAATCCTTCGTTCGGATTGGCAGGGCGCCGACGAGATGATGGTTGAACGGTTTATCCCGGGGCGCGAGCTAACGTGCGCGGTGATGGGCGATGTTGCACTTGGTGTGACCGAAATAGTTACGGATCTGCACTTTTATAATTACGAAGCAAAATATGCAGATGGTGGCTCGACCCACATTTTGCCAGCGCAAGTTTCATCGAAAATTTACCAGAATGCACAAAAACTGGCTTTGTTGGCGCACAAAACGCTTGGGTGTCGTGGGGTCACGCGAACTGATTTCCGACTAATGAACACCGCTGATGGTGGCGAGCTCATTTGTTTGGAAACAAATACCCAACCAGGCATGACGCCGACATCATTGGTGCCGGAGCTCGCTGTTCATGCGGGTCACAGTTACGAAGAATTGGTCTCCTGGATGGTGGAGGACGCAAGTTGCAACAGGTAAAGCGCAAAAAGGAAGCTCGGGCGCTGGCAATCGCAGCACCGATGGAAGGTGGCGCGCTTGTTCGACGCGCTCCATCAGCGCTTCGCGTTCGTGCCAAGCATGTTTGGGTTTTGCACAAGCAGCTTGCAGTGCGCCTGCTGGCTCTTCTTTTAGTCGTTTGCATTGGCGCTGTCGGCATCGCAAACCGAAATACAATCGCCAACTATGTTGCTGACCTATCAGATCGTGGCTCTGCGCTTTTTGCACAAGCAGGGCTTTCCGTCGCGCAAATCTCTTTGTCCGGATATGCGCTGACCAACGAAGAAGAATTGTTTCAAGCGATT
>CAJXLH010000122.1 GCA_913055925.1 uncultured Maritalea sp.
CGCGTCGGCAACCAGCGGACAGATATCACGCGCTTTTTGAATGATCTCGTCGAGCAAAAGATCCGTCGTGCTAGGATCTTCAAACTCTCGTTCCGATGTGCTGCCGATGGCGGTGCGCCCATCTTCATGTACTATCAAATAAACACCATTTTGATATATGATAGGCAGATCGGTGGGCAGTTTTGTATTCAAAATCGCCGCTTGACCCTTTACGGGGCGACCCAAAAGGCTGGGCGCAAATGGCTTGAGCAAGTCAAACGACCCAAGACCCGCAGTAACAATGATCGACCCGAACTGGATTGAGGTGCCATCTGGGAGTGTGAGATTGTTTGGAGAAATTGCTGTGACCGCGCAGCTTTCAAAAATATCGACAGAGGAGGCGATGGCTTTGGTCAGTGCTGACGTTAATCCACGCGGATTTATTCGCGCGGATATGTCATCTACAGTGCATCCAAATGGCATGGACGATTTAACTGGCCAGTTGGATACAACAGGTTTGTTCTGCAAACACATCTGAAAACGATGAGCGTCATGGGACCAAACATCATTAGCGGCTTCACTGCGTTTTTTCGCGTCGAGCACATGCTCTTCACGTGTCAGCGGTAGCACGCGGCCAACACGGCGATAGCCACAATTCGCGCCTGTTGAACTCTCAATCTCAGCAACCAATTGTTCAAGCTCGATCAACCCTTCAAGTTGGAATTGTTTTTTCTGGTTCCATTGGGTTGGCATGTGCGGCATCAGCGCACCCAAAAGTCCGCCGCTGGCGCCAGAGGCAAGCCGACCTTGTTCAAACAAAGCGGTTTTGAGCCCCGCCTTCTGCGCAAAATAGGCACACCAAAGGCCAACAACGCCGCCGCCGACAATGGCTAAATCATATGATGAATGTGGTGATTGAGACATGCCTTCGAATGATCACATTCACCTAAGATTGACAAGCAATTTTGATTGCCGTCGCAACTCGTCGCGCTATAAAGGCGAAAAGCGTGAATGATGACCGATGAGCAAAGACAATAATCTCGAATGGCAGAATGGCGACCTGCCTTATTCGCAAGAGTTTGGCGACCATTTTTATTCACGTGCAGATGGCCGCTTGGAATGTGACCATGTTTTTTTGCGCGGTAACAATGTGCAGGAGCGCTGGACGGCAACGGAACGGTTTTCGATTGGCGAATTGGGCTTCGGCACGGGCCTAAATCTTTTGGAAACCTGGCGTCAATGGGTCGAGCAGCGAAAAGCGGGGCAAACGCTTTTGTTCACCTCTTTCGAATTGTATCCGATGCAAGCGAGCGAAATTGAACGCGCCCTCAAGTCTTGGCCAATATTGGGTGAGCAAACAGGTGTTCTTATCGAAAACTGGAACGCCGTGACAAAGGGCAAGTTGGTTGCGTTGGATGGCCAGACCTTTTTCCAACTCGTCGTTGGTGACGTGCGCGAAATGCTGCCCATTTGGGATGGGGCTGCCGATGCTTGGTTCCTCGATGGATTTGCCCCGTCCAAAAACCCGCAAATGTGGGAAGAGGAAATGTTGAAAGCGCTTGCCCGCAAGACGAACCCAGGTGGCACGGTGGCGACCTATACCGCGGCAGGCTGGGTGCGGCGAAATTTGATTGCGGCTGGTTTCGATATGCAAAAATGTCCGGGCCACGCTGGTAAACGCGAAATGATGAAGGGCGTGTTTCAATCTCAAGATTGACGCGCACCCCTCTTTAATGTCAGATCACCCTCGTGGTTTTTGCGCATTGGGACAATGCGCGAAATGAAAAGGGAACATGGTGAGGCGTACCCAACAGGGACCGAATCCATGGCTGCCCCCGCAACTGTAAGCGATGAGACGCGCTTCAAACGCCACTGACAAATGTCGGGAAGGCGAAGCGTGTCGCCCGAATCGCGAAGCCAGGAGACCTGCCACAGATCTATTACGCGCTTATTTGCGCGCCACATACCAATAAAGCCGTCGGGTGGACGGAGAAGGACTGAATATGAAAACGAAAATTCCGGCAACGGTAATCACAGGCTTTTTGGGCGCAGGTAAGACCACTCTTGTGCGCCACGTACTCAACAATGCCAAAGGCAAGCGCATCGCGCTGATCATCAATGAGTTTGGTGACGTTGGTGTTGATCGGGATGTATTGCAAGGCTGCGGTGATGAAGCTTGCTCTGACACTGATATGGTGGAGCTGGCAAACGGCTGCATTTGCTGCACCGTGGCTGAAGACTTTATACCAACCATCACCGAGCTCTTAAAGCGCGAGCCGCGCCCGGATCATATTGTGATTGAAACGTCCGGCCTAGCGCTGCCACAACCTTTGGTGCGCGCGTTCAACTGGCCAGAAATTAAAGCAGATGTGACCGTTGATGGTGTTGTCACCGTTGCAGATGCCGCCGCGCTAGCGGATGGGCGCTTTGCGTCCGATGAAGAAGCGGTTGATGCGCAACGTCGATCCGATGAGATGCTGGATCATGACACCCCGATGGGCGAACTGTTTGAGGATCAACTTGTTTGTGCTGATCTCATTTTGCTCAACAAATCGGACCTCGTCGAAGAGAGCCGTTTGGCTGAAGTTGAGGCCGAACTGAAAAAGCATCTTCGTGACGGTGTGAAATTGGTGCGAACCCAAAAAGGCGAAGTGGATATGGCCGCGCTTTTGGGGATTGAAAGTGAATCTGAAACCGACATGGAAGCACGGATGTCGCATCATGAGCGCCACCACGCCGCTGAAGGTGAAGATCACCACCACCATCATCACGAGCATGATGATTTCGACAGCTTCTCCATCCAGCTGCCCGAAATTGCGAATAAAAAGCAACTTTCGGATGCGGTGGAAAGCGTGATCAAGAAACATGATATTCTGCGACTAAAGGGATTTGCGGCGATCAAAGATGCGCCTGCACGATTGTCGTTGCAAGCTGTTGGGCCGCGTATCGATACCTACTTCGATCGTACTTGGGAAAGCGACGAGGCACGCGGTACATCCTTGGTGGTCATTGGCCAAGCGCCTCTCAATCAAGCTGAAATTGCATCTGAGTTGCGTTCGGCGTTGAGCTAATGCACCTCCTCAGCGCACAAGCTGGTGAAATCCAACAAGAAGGTGAGGCGATTGACCTAGGGCAATCGCCCGCTGATATTTTGTTTTTGTCAGCAGCAGGTACCGAGCTTGCCGCATTCGCAAATGCAGCAGATGCTCAACAGTTCGACCAACTGCGTTTGGCCAACACCATGCGCATCAGCCACAATTTTTCAGTTGATCTTTGGCTCGAGCAAACAGCGACCAAAGCAAAGCTTATCGTTGTTCGCTTGCTCGGCGGACGCGCTTATTGGACCTATGGTACCGATCAACTAAGTGCGCTCTGTCACGACGAGGGCATTCAGCTGGCGTTGCTGCCAGGGGATGCCAATCCTGATCCGGACCTTAAATCGCGCTCGAACATTGATGGCGATTTCTATGATGCGCTTCATGCCTTGTTTGTGGCGGGTGGGCAAAGCAATATTGACCAAGCGCTCAAGGCAATGCGTGGAATTGTTGACGGCGCGACCAAACTGCCAACGCCGATGCAGACGCCAAAGGCTGGCATTTACAGTCCCGAATTAGGCGTTGTCGAAAAGCTCGATAGTCAGCAGTTGGCTGACAGACCGGTTGCACCAATCATCTTTTATAAAGCGCTCTTGGATGGTGGCAATCTGGCGCCGATCAATGCACTTGTCTCGGCGTTGAGCGAATGTGATCTTGCGCCGCTGCCAATCGTTGTGTCGTCGCTAAAAGATCAGCATTGCGTTCAGTTTGTCCAAAAACAATTTGCAGAAAACGCACCTCAAATCATTCTCAATGCAACCGGCTTTGCGCTTGGGATCAATGACTTGAATGAAATCACTAACCCGTTCATTGGAACTGATGCACCAATCATTCAACTCGTGCAATCGGGCCGCCCAAGTGAAGAATGGCAAAACAACATTCAAGGACTCAATGCCAAAGACCTTGCAATGCAGGTGGTGTTGCCAGAACTCGACGGACGTATCGGCGATGTTTTGATTGCTCATAAAGCGCAGGGCATTTGGCACGAACGTACGCAATGCCCTTTGTCGTCCAACCAGCCCCATACCGAAGGCGTTTTGGCTGCGGCGCGGCTTGCAAAAAATTGGGTAACATTGCGGCAAGCGGAAACGTCTAAGCGCAAGGTGGGGATTGTTCTGGCCAACTACCCCATTCGAGATGGGCGAATTGCGAACGGTGTGGGCTATGATGCGCCGCAATCAACCGTTGAGATATTGACGTATTTGGACGGCGCTGGTTATGCGATATCGGATTTGCCTGCTGAGGGGAATGCGTTAGTTGAGCGACTGCAAGCAGGGCCAACGAACGCAAATCCAAAACGCGGGAAAAGCGATTTTTCATTCTCGCTTGATGATTACCAAAAACTCTTCGCTCAGCTACCCGTGAGTGTCCAAAATCAAGTCACAGATCGCTGGGGTGCGCCCAAGGATGACCCGTTCTGTCGCGATCAAGAGTTTCACCTTCCGGTATTGGACTTCGGCAATGCGGTTGTGATGTTGCAGCCAGCACGCGGCTATCACCTTGACCCAGAGGCGAGCTATCACGACCCAGATTTGATGCCGCCGCATGGATATCTTGCGGCCTATTTGTGGCTCAAAAACCAATTTGGCGTTCACGCGATCATTCACAATGGCAAGCACGGTAATCTGGAATGGTTGCCGGGCAAGGCAAATGCGCTCAGTCCTGAATGCTATCCGCAGCAATTGTGGGCAGAACTGCCGCATTTTTATCCCTTCATTGTTAATGATCCGGGAGAAGGCACGCAGGCGAAACGGCGCACCGGCGCGGTGATTATTGCCCACCTCACGCCGCCGCTCACCCGCGCTGAAACCTATGGACCACTAAAGGACCTGGAGGCGCTTGCGGATGAATATTACAATGCATTAGGCCTCGATCAACGTCGACTAAATGATCTTAAAAATCGCATTCTTGACCTGTGTCGCGACACAGGACTCGACAAAGATATGGGGTTAGAAAATCAAGGTGACGATGACGCGCTGCAAACCATAGATACCTTTTTGTGCGAGCTGAAAGAGGCGCAAATTCGTGATGGATTGCATATATTTGGACAGGCACCAAACGGTCGGTTGCAAACAGATCTATTGGTGGCATTGGCTCGGGTCCCAAGAGGCGAAGTGGCCGGAAAGGACAAGTCTTTGATCCGGGCACTCGCTGACGATTTGGCTCTTGGATTTGATCCACTTTCTGCGCCGATGGGCGAGCCGTGGGATGGACCTAGACCAGAGATTTTGATGACCCAGTCTGACGCCACATGGCGCCATATTGGCCACACGATTGAGCGTCTGGAATTGCTCGCTTCATCTTTGGTCGCTGCAGACGAAGAATGTGCCAGCGACTGGGCGCAAACCCGAGCCGTTTTGGATGAGATCGAAACGTCTATTGCACCCAAGCTCGAGCTCTCTGGCCAACTCGAGCGAGAGAATTTGCTGCGAGGACTAGAGGGTAAATTTGTTGCGCCGGGTTCTTCAGGCGCGCCAACGCGCGGTCGTCTCGATGTCCTGCCCACCGGACGAAATTTTTATTCAGTCGACAATCGTGCAGTGCCAACGCCGACGGCATGGGAGTTGGGTAAGAAATCCGCCGAAAACCTCATCACCCGGCATTTTCAGGATCATGGCACCTATTTAAAATCCATTGCCTTGTCGGTTTGGGGAACGTCAAATATGCGTACAGGTGGCGATGATGTGGCCCAAGCTTTGGCGCTAATAGGTGTTAAGCCGAAATGGGATATCGGTTCACATCGAGTGTCCGGTTACGAAATCATTCCGCTTGCAAAATTGGGTCGGCCACGTGTCGATGTGACATTGCGCATATCTGGTTTTTTTCGCGATGCATTTCCAGCACAGATAGAGCTATTCGACAAAGCCATAAGGGCCGTTGGGGCGCTGGATGAGCCCCCAAGCGAGAACCCAATATCGGAACGTATGCGAACAGATGCGTTGGCGTTGATGAATGACGGCGCAAGCGAAGCAGATGCAGCAATGCGGGCTGGTTACCGGGTTTTCGGATCTAAACCCGGGGCATATGGAGCGGGTCTTCAAGGCATTATGGACAGCGGTGACTGGCAAGACATTGACGATATCGCCACCGCGTTCCTGAACTGGGGGCAATATGCATATGGCAGCAAAACCAAAGGTGAAAAGGCGAGGGAGCAACTTGTCTCACGTCTAAAGTCAGTCGAAGCGGTGGTGCATAACCAAGATAACCGCGAACATGACTTGTTAGATAGTGATGATTACTATCAGTTTGAGGGTGGTCTGACGGCCACGGCAACTGCATTGTCTGGACATCAGCCAATCAACTATCACAATGATCATTCGCGCCCTGGGCGTCCTTTAGCCAAGACCTTGGAAGAGGAAATCTCCAAGGTTATGCGCTCACGCGTTGTCAATCCAAAATGGATCAATGGGGTCAAACGCCACGGCTATAAAGGCGCGTTCGAAATCATTGCCACAACGGACTATATGTTCGCATTTGCCGCGACCACTGGCGCGGTCAAGTCGCACCATTTCGACATTGCCTTTGATGCTTTTGTGCTGGATGATGACACGCGTCACTTTATTCAAGAAAACAACAAATTCGGCTACAGCGAGTTGATCGCGAAATTTAACGAAGCCATCAAACGTGGCTATTGGACGCCAAAACGAAATTCGATTTACGCCTATTTGGACGAGGGAGCGGTGAACTAAGATGAGCAAAAAACTAGACGGCCTAACCGAAGAAGAACTCAACGCGCGCCACGCCGAAAAAATGAAGAAGAAAAAGGCGGCTCGCGACAAAATCATCGCCACGAAAACGATCGAGAAGGGCCTAACGATTGTCCATACGGGCAAAGGAAAGGGAAAATCTACCGCCGCGTTCGGCATGGTTTTTCGCGCGCTGGGCAACGGCATGAAGGTTGCTGTCGTACAGTTTGTGAAAGGCAAATGGGGCACGGGCGAGCGCAATGTTTTGGACAAGTTCCCTGATCAGGTTTCGCTGGCCACAATGGGCGAAGGGTTTACCTGGGAAACGCAGGACCGACAACGCGACATCGAGGCCGCCCGCGCAGCTTGGGAAAAAGCAAAGGAGTTCATCATAGATGAAGAACACGATCTGGTACTGTGCGACGAGCTCAATATCGTTTTGCGTTATGATTATCTACCGCTTGATGAAGTTCTCTCTGTGCTCGATCAAAAGCCAGAGATGAAACATGTGATCATAACCGGGCGCAACGCCAAAGATGAACTAATTGAAAAGGCCGATCTTGTGACCGACATGACGCAAGTCAAGCACCCATTCCGTTCCGGCGTAAAAGCGCAGGTTGGTATTGAGTTTTAGCAAAGGGGCAGGACTTTGCGCATACTTACAGACGACGATTTAAGCGACATTCCAACATCCGTTTTTGTTAAAGCGGTCGGTGAACAGATAAAAGCAGATGCCACCGGGAGGATGGTGTCACCACCGCGTCACAAGGTGGATTTTGACCCTGGTGCGCTTGTTTTTA
>CAJXLH010000123.1 GCA_913055925.1 uncultured Maritalea sp.
CTGACGGTCCCATTCGTCGCCCGGATTTGCTAATTGTCGCCCGCGGTGGTGGCTCGATTGAGGACCTTTGGGGTTTCAACGATGAAGCGGTTGTGCGCGCGGCGGCCAATTCAGATATTCCGCTCATCTCAGCAGTGGGCCACGAAACAGACGTCACCTTAATTGATTATGCCGCCGACAAGCGCGCACCGACACCAACAGGTGCCGCTGAAATGGCCGTGCCGGTTAAGGCGGAGCTGGTCAACTATGTCGAAGATTTGGGCTCCCGCATTCGAAACGCCCAATTGCGTTCGCTTTCAAACCTGAAAGACAGAATGCGTGCTGTTTCTGCGTCCATGCCGAAGGCACATGAGTTAACGGCGACAGCACGGCAGCGACAGGACATGGCAACCTTGCGTCTTGGCAACGCGTTGACGCAGTTTGTCGACCGCAAAAAAGCGCAATTGGGTGCGCTTGCACCTCGCGTGTCGGCACAGGCAATTATTCAGCGTCACAATGCGCTGAATGATCGATTGCAAAGTCTGCAAGGGC
Organism: uncultured Maritalea sp.; assembly: GCA_913055925.1. GTDB lineage: Bacteria > Pseudomonadota > Alphaproteobacteria > Rhizobiales > Devosiaceae > Maritalea. The sequence continues at coordinate 532 of CAJXLH010000123.1, forward strand.
GCTTAGATCAAGGGCTGAAACAACCCACTAGCCGCGCCAAATTGCGATTGGAGCCACTTGCCAAAGCGATGGAACCAGCTTTTGCACGTCTGATTGAAAAGCGGCGTACCAATCTTGAGACACAATCAAAGCTTCTTAACTCCCTGAGTTACAAGGGCGTATTGAGCCGCGGTTATGCGTTGGTGTTGGATTCGGAAGGACAAGTCGCGCGGTCATCAGAGGCGCTAACTAACGGCGATGGTGTGACGCTTCGATTGCACGATGGCGATGTGGGGGCGGTGATTTCAGATGCGCCGCCCAAGCCAAAAAAGAAACCAACAAAACCAAAAGCGCAACCGTCTGACGATGGACAAGAAAGCTTGTTTTGATTTTTCTTCTCCGCTCACCTATATCTGAGCGGAACATGGCTCTTGATGAGGACGATATGAATATTCTTGAACCCGGTTTTGGACAACGCGAAGCCAAAGTGCGCTATCTCGACGCTGATTTTGCGGTTGTTGAGCCTGGCCACTATGTGGTGTGTGCGGTAACCGGCAAGCGTATCCCGCTCGACGAGCTGACTTATTGGAGCGTTGATAAGCAAGAGCCTTATCTTGACGCCCACGCGTCTATGAAGGCGCTCACTGGCGAGTAACCCACAATCATGCGCGTATTGGTGATTTCGAACGGCTACGGCGAAGACGCTATGGCGGCCGTTTTGGCGCGCGAACTCTCCAAACATGTTGACGTTGAAGCACTGCCAACAGTTGGTGCAGGAAATGCCTATAGTGGCATTTGCGAGATTGTCGGCCCACGCGGCGATTTAGCGAGTGAAGGCCACCGCAAAGTTGGCTCGCTCTTAAAAGACTTCAAACATGGTTTGGCACTCACCGCGGTTGGGCACATAAAATATCTCCGCGAAAACAAGGCTCGTTGGGACAAGTTTGTCACGGTTGGTGACATGATTGGGCCGCTATTGGCCAAAACCTGCGGCATTACAATCGATCTCCACATTGACGTTTATAACTCGGGTTACGCGCGGCAATATTCATGGGCGGAAAAGCAGGCGATCAAACGTACTGCGAAAAAAGTCCTGTGCCGCGATGACGTGCTTGCCGGTTCGCTGCGGGCCATCGACGTGGATGCTGGCTATGCCGGCAATTTGATGATGGACACTGTGCCAGAGATCGATGTGGATTTAACGCCGCTTATTGGCGATGCACACGCGGTTACCTTGATGCCCGGAAGCCGCGAGGGCGCGAGCAAACAGTTCAGGCTGCAAATTGAGGCGCTTAGCCGACTGTCAGTGAAGTTTCCAATTGTCGGGCTGGTACCGGTTGCGCCCTCAGTTGAGCTGGTTGAACTGATTAAGTCCACAGGTTTGCGCCGCGTTGACGAAACGCCAATTGCGCCTTCTCATCTGGCCATTGCCGAGTTGCCAGACGGCACAAAAATTCACTTTTTTAACAAAGGCGTCGGGACCCTCGCAAAGGCATCACTGCTTGCTGTTGGGCAAATCGGCACGGCACTGTTTCAAAGCGCAGGACTTGGCACGCCTGTTGTCGCCATCGTAGCTGACGATGCGCGGCCGAACCGTGTTGCGCGAAATGAGCGCATGATGGGCGAAAGCCGCGTGAGTGCTGAGCAAGATGTCGGCATGCTGGCGCGGAAGATGGAAATTTACCTGTCAGACCCAAAGGCAACATGCGAGCGCGGTAAAGTCGGCATTGAACGGATCGGCCAACCCGGCGCGTTGGATGCTGCGGTGCGCATTTTGACGGGTGTTTAGGCGCTAGTCTTTCTTATCAGCCAACTCAAAAGCACGCGCGGTGGTGCGGTCAAGCTTCATGGCCAACTCTTCAGAGTATGGCGTCAGGTCTTTGGCAGATTTAGGTACCCAGATTGGTTCGTCGATACAGGCGGTCATGCGCGAAAACGGATGATTGATCTGCATCTTGTCCCAAACATTTTCCAAAACCGTGCGCCGTGAGCTGGAAACAGCATATGGAATAATTGGGCGTCCACTGAAACGAGCGAGTAGGGCAATGCCATCGCTGACGTTGCGACCTGGAACGGGCGGTATATCCGCAGTAATGCCAATAGATTGGCCGCGCTTCATTTCGCGCACCATCTCGCGCATGGCGCTCATGCCGCCAGTGCCTTCGTCTTGCTTAAAGCTGGCGCCGGAGCCGTCGATTGACGAACAGCCAAAGCTTTCAGCCGCAGCGGCAACGATTTGCCCGTCTGGGTGGCGGGACGTGAGAATGGAGAGCTGTTCTGCAACCGGCACAAGCTTCATGCCCAACATGCCTTGCCCATGCCAGCAGCAAAAAATGGCCGGCATTAGATCTGCAGAGATGTCGTGAGCGTTCGGCGGGTCGTAAACAAATTTCGAGGTGGCTGAGCTAAAACGCAAATAGCCACCTAGAATGTGCCAGCCCAAAAACCGGCGAAAGCGTTCACTTTCAAAAAAGCCTGTTTTGGCGGGCTGGCCAACTTTGTTGCTCATTTAAGCTTATGACTCGCTTGGATCGAGCAAACGGTGCAAATGCACAACGAAATAGCGCATATGCGCATTGTCGACAGTCATTTGGGCTTTTTGCTTCCAAACTTTTGCCGCTTCTTCATAGCTTGGATAAACGCCGACAATGTCAACTTCGTCCAAATTACGGAAAGTTACGTCTTTAAGATCTTCCAGCTCGCCACCGATCACAAGGTGCAAAAGCTGTTTTTTATCTTCGCTCATACGGGCCCCACATTTTCCCTAGCATTATTATGTTGTCGGACATCCATAAACGTTACGCAATACCTCATGGATGTCGTCTTTTAAACTTTCTTCCGCCATCGCGGCAATAGCGCCGTGCCGGATTTCTTGCTTATTAAAGGCTGGTGTTCCACAGCAAACATCTTCCAAGCCAATTCCGCACTCTTGAAGGATCAATGTAGCGGCGGCTATGTCCCAATCCTGTGCGCCACGGCGAGAAACAGCAATGTCCAAAACACCAGTGCCCACTTGTACCAAACGAAGCGCAAGAGAACGAATGGCGGGCCCGCGTACAATTTCGATGCCGCGCGATTGAAGTTCGCGATGCACCGCACCAGGAGCGGGCATAATCGGGCCAGATTGATTAAGGCGTGCGCGACGCTTGAGCGGTTCGCCATTTAAATAAGCGCCGCCATATTCAATGGCTTCATAAAGCTCATCGCGCACTGGCGCGTAAACAACGCCTGCAACAGGCCGACCGTCTTCCACCAGCGCGACACAAACTGTCCAGCTATCGTCGCCTTGCAAATAACCGCGCGTGCCATCAATAGGATCAACAACAAAGACACGCTTTTTGTTCAGCCGTTCTAGGTCGTCTGCGGTTTCTTCGCTTAACCAGCCATAGTCAGGCCGTTCAGCGCACAAGGTTTGTTTGAGATAGTTGTCGACGGCATAGTCAGCTTCAGAAACGGGAGAGGCGTTATCTTTTGTCCAAGTCTTTACATCTTGTCGAAAAAAGCTTGTGGCGATGATACCGGCACTCACAGCTGCGGAACGTAAGAGTTCCAAATCATCTTCAACATTTGGTGCGGTGGCAAATGCCATTCAACAAGGTCCTTGCTTTTCACAACTTGGCCAGAGCAATAGTTGAGCCCACCATAAGGTGCAACCATGCCTTTTCGGTTAACTGGCTCTTACACCCGGTCATAACCTGCTAACCCTTTTCAAAACAACGAAATTTTAACTCCGTTTTTTAAGTGGATTGAGAAAACTCCTCTGTAGGTTGGGCATCAACAAAGAGAAGCAAATAAAAAACAAGCTCTCGAGTTAACAGGAAGGCACAACCATGCTGCAAGGCACAACAATCAAAGGATCCAACGTGATCCTGTTTGGAAAGAACGGCGACAATATGCCGGTTCTTAATCCAGCAAACGACAATGCACCTATTGAAGAAGTGAAAACCGTTACAGTTCGCAAGAACCTCTCAAAGAGCGGTGTTCCTATTAAGGTGAAAGTTCCCGTAACAGAATTTATCGGCGTTGCAGTGGCAACTAAGATTTCTGAAGAGGGTGTTTTGACAAGCTCGATTGAACTTGTGCACCCAGATAGCGGTCTGAACTACAAAGTTTTTGAAGAAGAAGGCAACCACGCCGTTGTTGCTGAATGGCAAAACTGGGGCAAAAAGCTTGCGCTACCTTTGTTCATTCGCGCTGGTAATGGCGATTTGGTGCCATACACTCAAAAAGTTGGTGGCGTATTGCTCGGCAGCGAAACAAGTCGCCGCAAGCTTGCACCACAGGCGAACCGTCGCCCACGCTTTTTGAATCGCCGCAAGCTCGGCTTGGTCTCTGGCTAATACCTACGCTTTATTGGGGCGCGGGGTTCTGACATCTCCAATACTCAGAACCTGAACTCGATGTAAAGCGCGAGGGCCAGTGCCAGCCCAACCCAATGATTTGCTTTAAACCGGACGAGGCAATTGCCTGCATCGTCCGGTTTTAGCGTTACAATCTGCCAAATGAGCAGTAACGGCACCACCCACGCGACCATCAAAAATGTGTTGCCTACGCCAGCGCCATCCACGGCAAACCACCAAAAAAGCAAAGCCACTAGGTAAAATGCGCCGGATATTTCGCGCGCATAATTGCCGAACAATCTCGCGGTAGATTTAACGCCGATGAGCGCATCATCTTCGCGGTCTTGCAGGGCGTAAATGGTGTCGTACGCGATTGTCCACAAAATGCAGCCCGCATATAGCCAGTAAGCCGGATAATAGAGCGTGCCGAACATGGCGGCCCAGCCCATTAGCGCACCCCAGTTAAACGCCAGCCCCAAAAAGAGCTGCGGCCAATAGGTGATGCGCTTCATAAAGGGGTAAATGACCACCAGAATGAGCGAAGAAGCACCAAGCAGTTTGGTGAAGTCGTTAAATTGCAGGAGGACCACAAGTCCAACAAGACATTGTGCCACAAGAAAAACCAGCGCTTGCTTGATGCTGACCTGGCCAGAAGGAATGGGACGCGAGCGTGTGCGTTCCACTTTGTCGTCAATATCGCGGTCAACGATGTCATTGAGCGTACAGCCTGCGCCGCGCATTGCGGCCGCGCCGATCAAAAATAAGACCAAATAGTAAAGCGAAAAGCCCGTTTGTGGGCGCGCGACGGCAGCAAGACCAAGGCCGAAAACACAAGGCCAAAACAAAAGCCAAATGCCAATCGGACGATCCATACGCGCCAAACGCATGTAAGGTCGCCAGCTTTCCGGCGCAAAACGATCTACCCAATTTGTGGCGCTTGCATCCGCGACACGGTCAGTTTTTTGTTCACTCATGGCCATATTTTGTTTATCAGCGTCTTCAACGCTATTAGGTCAAGCAAAGACGAAGCGCAATGCCTAGACACCATAAGACACTTTCGCGGCTTTATGTTGAAGCGGATTTGAAAGTTGGCGAAGAGCTGAAACTCGACAAGGCCCAAACCAACTATTTGCTCAATGTGATGCGCAAAAAAGAGGGCGATAAATTTGTTCTCTTTAACGGGCGTGACGGTGCCTTTCTGGCAGAAATTGCCGACGCGCATCGCAAAGGCGCGACAATCGATCTTGTTGAGCGGGTCGCAGAACAGTCGCCTGCATCTGATCTTTGGTATTTCTTTGCACCGTTAAAGTCCGCACGGCTCGACTACATGGTGCAAAAGGCGACCGAGATGGGCGTTGGGCATATGCAACCAGTTTTGACCCAGCACACCCAGACCAATCGCATTAAGATCGACAAAATGCGGGCCCATGCCATTGAAGCAGCGGAGCAGTGTGAAATCCTAAACGTGCCGCAGGTTCATGAAGAATCGACCCTTGATAGGTTGCTCGACGCTTGGGAAAGCGATCACAAAGATCGGATGTTGATCTTTGCGGACGAAGAAGCGCCGATTGAAGGTGCGGCAAAAAGTCTGAAAGAAATCGAAGGCAAACCCATTGGCTTGATTATTGGCCCTGAGGGTGGTTTTTCCGAGGGAGAGCGTGAACTTCTGCGTGGAAAGCCTTTCTGTTTGCCGATCAGTTTGGGGCCGCGCATTTTACGTGCCGATACCGCTGCGGTGGCGGCGCTTGCAATCATTCAGTCAAATATCGGTGATTTACGATAAAAGGATTGCATCGTTGAAAATCACCGCTATGGTCTGACGAATTGTCAAATTCGGGTTGACCCTGAAAAACTACGGAAAGCCTATGCCAGTCTCAGAAACCCAAAGCCCGCTCATCGAAAGCAAAGCGGATTTGATTGAAGCTTTGTCTAAAGGGCAAAAGCCAAAAGATGAATGGCGCATCGGCACCGAGCACGAAAAATTTGTGTTTTGCAGAAAAGAGCGAACCCCAACACCTTACGAAGGCGAAAAGGGCATTAAAGCCATTCTTGAAGCTGTTCAGGAAAAGACCGGATGGACGCCGTTAACGGACAAAGGCAATATTATTGGCCTTAAAGACCCAGAAAAGGGCGCTTCGGTTTCGCTTGAGCCGGGTGGACAACTTGAGTTGTCTGGCGCACCACTTTCTACAATCCACGAGACCTGCCAAGAAACCGGCAACCACCTAAAACTACTCCGCTCGATCACCGATGAGATGGGTCTAGAGTTTTTGGGTCTTGGCGTTGCGCCAACTTGGAGCCTTGATGACATGCCGATGATGCCAAAATCGCGTTATGGCATCATGAAGCCCTACATGGAAAAGGTTGGCACGCTCGGTACATCCATGATGTTCCGTTCTTGCACCGTGCAAGTGAACCTTGATTTCGCGTCTGAAGCGGACATGGTGCAAAAATTTCGGGTGAGCTTGGCATTGCAACCGATAGCGACCGCTATTTTTGCAAACTCGCCTTTTATCGATGGCAAACCATCTGGCTATCTCTCTTACCGCGCGAATATCTGGCAAAACACAGACAATGACCGCACGGGCATGCTGCCATTCGTATTTGAAGACGGCATGAGCTTTGAACGCTATGTTGACTATGCGCTTGATGTTCCAATGTATTTCGTGATCCGCAACGGCGAATACATCAA
>CAJXLH010000124.1 GCA_913055925.1 uncultured Maritalea sp.
GATGCTAATTGTGCCCGCATTTGCTTGCCAAAGCGATTGATACTCGCCGTCGCTGTTGGCCACCCCAAAAATGGTGGGCGCCAGCGGTCCGTAGGCTTCTGGTTCGAACAGTTCAACTAGACCTTTGGATTTTGTGGTGATCTTACCGTTGAGCAAGCCATTTTGATCAAGAGCAATTTCGCCTTCGGCGGTAAAGGCGAGGGTGCTCGCTTTCACGTCTAATTGGTTGACCAACAGTTTGCCGTCAGCGGCTTGCCAGTCGCGCAAAAGATTTGAGTTTTGCCAATTCGCAATTTTGCGATCGAAATTTTGCGCATCAACTTCAATTCTGGCGTCAGTCTCGGTGAGCGCCAATTCGACAAGGTTTGCGCTTGTTGTTTTTACAAAGGCCTGCAAACCTTGTTCGCTGTTCGGGCTTGCAAGCAGGTGCGCTTCAAATTGTCCGGCATTTGCTAGTTCGAACCGGCCAAGAAGATTGTCCGCCCATGCGATTTGGTTTGCGACAAGTGATGCGCGTTGCAACTCTAGCTGCCAGTTGGCGCGCACGCTCCATTGCGCATCGCTAAAACTTAGTTCGCGCTGGCTCCCCGTGAATTCATCTGTCCAAAGGACGGGGCTTTCCAAATAGCCGACCAGATGAGTTGGGCTGTAAATTCGGGTCGCGGCCTTTATGCCTTTGAATTTGATCTCGGTGTCTTGAGAGCGCACGGTGCCGTTACCGCAGTAAACATCATAGCGGAACGGATAACCGGTGACGGAAAACTCTTCGCACGAAACTTCGGTCTGCGAATTGGAGGCAAAAAGCTGGTCGGCTTGTTGGTTGATCAAATAGGCACCGACACCCCAAAGCGCGCTCCAAGCCAATGCCACAAACAAAACCAGTGCAATAAGTGCCTTAAATCTGTTTTTCATTTTGTTTGTCGCTTTCGCTTCTTTTTGCCCAATGGGATCGATTTAGAGGGTGCCCAGCCGATTGTCACTTGTTTTTCGGGTTGACGGATCGCACCTTGGCCATCATTTAACTCTGGTTGTAACCATTCGCCACGGCAATGCGCCAGAAATTGGGCAAATTATGACTCATTGGGTTTTCGGATACGGATCATTGATCTGGCGTCCGGGTTTTGATTTTCTCTCCTCATCACCCGCACTATTGCGCGGGCTTCATCGGCAATTGTGTATCTATTCGTTTACCCATCGGGGCACCGAAGAACAGCCAGGTTTGGTATTCGGTTTGGACCGTGGTGGTGCCTGTCGCGGTATGGCTTTTGAGGTGGAAGGGCAAAAATGGGAAGAGACCCATGCCTATTTGCGCGAACGTGAACAGGGCAATGATGTCTATAAGGAAGTTTGGCGCAATGTGGTTTTGGGGGATGGTCGTGCGGTGAAAGCGCTCACTTTTGTTGCCGACCCAAGTCACAAACAATATGCGGGACGTTTGCCGCATGAAGATCAGCTCAGACTAGTAAAGCAAGGCGTAGGCATGTCGGGTGCCAACCCCGAATATGTCATCAATACTTATGAGCATTTGCTGGAATTGAACATAAAGGACCATGGACTCAAAGCGCTCTACGACGCTTTGGTGGTCTAAGCTTTTTTGCGGTGATCAATTAGACGCTACTCGCCAACAATGCGCCGCTTCATGCGGCGCGGCGCTCCGGGCGCAAGGTGGCCGCTTCCAAATCCCAAACCAAGGTTGGTGGCACGGTTTCGTGAGCGCCAAGCTCATAGCTATAGGCAAATTCGGCGCGGTGCACGGCTTTCAAAAAGGCGCGACGTGACTGATCGTCATGGATCAAACTGTCCCTTGTGCCAACCCAAATCGCCTTTTCGCCTTCAGGTGTAGCGATGGCCAGAAGATATAGGCCATGCCCCGACATATTGAGGTCTTCAAGCGGTTGTTTTGTGAGATCATAAGCGCGACCAGAACGGCCTTGCCATTGGAAGGCGTTTTGGAATTCGTTAGTTGATGTTAGGCCAAATGCGTTCGACATAAATATGATCCCCGAATTGCCGCAGAAGAACAAAAATAGAACAAAATGTCATTTTTGTCAATCAGCAAAATATGCAACTACTATATATATGGTTAGGGGTTATCAAAATGTCAATATATAGTCAGATTTGCCGCGCTTGCTCAATCCGGGCTTGAAATTCTTGAGAGATGGGTCGGCTCAAACCATTGTCGATATCTTCAAGGATCATCTTGGTGGTTTCGGTTTCAATGGCGTCTTGTACGCGCTGATGGACCTCTTCAAGTTCAAGTCCTGGTGGGATGGGGTCGAGATAGCGGGCACGGGCAGTGCCCGGCCACAGAATAAGCGAATTGCGCGGCCAAAACAGGCCAGAGGTGAGGGCAACTGGCACGATGGGCACATCGAGTTGCTCATACATTTTCGCCAAGCCCCACTTATAACGTGGCTCGTCCAGCGGCGCCCGTCGCGTGCCTTCCGGGTAAATCACAATGCGGCAATCGTCGGCGATGGCGTCCTTGCCTTGTTCAACCATTTGCGGCAGCGCTGACTTACCGTTTTTTCGGTCCACTGAGATGGTGCGGAAATTCCGTGCGCACCAGCCAAAAAATGGAATATCCATGAGCTCTTTTTTTGCGATGAATGAAGGGCGCTTATTTGTGGCGTCCAACAGTGCAAAAATGTCCCAATCCGATTGGTGTTTTGAGGCGATGATAAACGGCCCATCGGGCAGGCTCTCTTGACCTTCAATTTGGGTTTTGACACCAACGAACCAACGCAAGAAAAAGATGTTGGTTTTGTACCAGATCTTAACGACGATAAAGCCGGAGAATTTTGGTGCAAACAGCGAATAAATGCCAAAGGGAATCGCCAAAATTGCGGTTAGCCCGATAAACAGCACATAGAAAATGAGCGAACGAATTGCTTGGATGATCATGCGATTTATCTCGACAAATTAGGGGGCGATTTGCGCTAGAAAACGGTGCACGGTGAGCCGCGATGTGATCGCGGTGAGCACGGCGACCACGGCCACCATCGCAAGCAAGCCGAAAAAGCCCATCCAACCAAGGGTAAACTGCCCGAACAATAATTCGACCTGACTGGCGCTTTGTTGCGGCAATAAGGCGTTGGTAATGGTGGAGGCGACAAAGAAAAAGGTGATCGCCGCCGCGCCGCCAACCAAACCGCCTTGTAAGCCGATGGCCAAAAACCGGTCTTGGAACGAGCTGGCAATATAGCTGTCGGAAGCGCCAATGAAGTGCAGCACGTCGACAATTTCACGGTTGGTGGCCATGGCACCGCCCGTAGCGAAAATAATCGCCAATGCTGTTGCGGACAAGATAAGCACCAGCGCCAAAACGCCCGACACCACAACCGTGCCTGCCATGGCGTTCAATTGCTGGCGCCACAATGCGTGGGTATCGATGCCAATTTCATCAATTGTCGCTTTCAGCGAAGTTTCTAGGGCCTCAAGGTCGAATTCGCTTGGGTCTGAAAGCTGTACAATCACAAGCTGTGGCAGGTGAAACGCACTAATGTCAAATTGTTCGCCCAACCAAGGGGTAAGCAGTTCTTCACTGTCTTCAAGGGTTAGTTCAAACGCATTCGCCACGCCTGGCGTTTGCTTGGCCAGCGAGATAGCAACGCGAATGTCTGAGAGCATTTGCTCATCTTCGCGCGGTTGAAGTTGAACTGTTATCTCACGCCCCACTTCGGAGGACCAAGCAAGCGTTGAATTTTGCACCAGATAAACAGCGCCGAAGGTCACGCAGCTTAAAAAGGTCATAATGGCAACCAAAAGTGCCAAAGTGCGTGCCGCGATGGTTTGGCGCGGCACAATGGAGAAGGCTTGTTTTTTGCCGAAAAACGGAAGCTGATCAAGCAGTGACATTAACGCCTCCATCGCTCAGTTGCAGACGTGGAAAACGGAATTTATCGAGCATTTGCAATTCGTGTGTCGCCAAAATGATGGTGGTGCCCATCCGGTTGAGTTCCACAAACAAGTGTAACAACCGTTCAGAGAGTTCCGGATCCACGTTTCCTGTGGGTTCGTCGGCAAGTAACAGGTCGGGTTTTGCAATGACAGCGCGCGCAATTGCTGCGCGTTGTTTTTCCCCGCCAGACAAGAGTTCGGGGCGCACATTCATTTGGTGGCCCAAACCAACCCATTCTAAAAGTTCCTCAACGTTTGAACGGTATGCGCTTTCTGGCTCTCCGCGCACCACGAGTGGCAGCGCGACATTCTCAAATGTAGTGAGATGATCTAGTAGCCTAAATTCTTGAAAAACAATGCCAATATGTTGACGCATGGCCATCATTTCAGCTTTGGAAAGCTCTCTTGTGTTTTTGCCAAACATTTCCATCCGACCAGAGGTCGGGCGCATGGAAAGCAACAAGAGGCGCAAGAGGGAAGTTTTGCCTGAACCAGAAGGACCGGTAAGAAAGTGAAACGATCCCGGATCGACCTGAAAATTGAGGTTTTTGAGTATCTCAGGGCCTGCGCCATATCGTAGGCCAACATCTTGAAAACTGATCAAGTTTCACTCCCGAATCACCATTTGGAAACCATATTAGCAGCCAAGCTCATTTTAAAGCGTACTTCGCGGCCAGTTTTTTCGGAGTGTTAACACAATCAAGGCTAGGTTGTGACGGAGTTTTGCATCGGTTCGCACCAAATGATCATAGTATGTCCAAATTGCAGCACGCGATATGAAGTCGCTGATCAGGCGATCGGTGATCATGGCCGCTCTGTGCAATGCGCCAGCTGCTCGCGATCTTGGCATGCAACAGCCGTCAAAAACGACGATTTTGAAAATCTGCTGTTAGACGCGCTCGACGAACCTTCACCCAGCAAAAAGCCGAAGAAAAAGCCCGTTACCCCGGAAGAAGAAGACGAGTTGGATATCGCCTTTACCGGCGAAGACCCAAATCGCGGCTCGGGCGAATCAACCCCATCTGATGGTGATTCGGACGATGATGAGGCTGCCGCCGCCCGCAGTGGTGATGCGGTTAAGAATGCGGTTGGTGTCGCGCAAGATGTGGTCAATGCAATCAATGAGGACAATCAGGTAGAATTGACCTCATACGCGGCCCGTCGACGTCAACAAATTGAACGAATGAAGCGGTCTCGCCGGATCGCCCGCCGACGCAAAGAAATTGCGCGTGCGCTGCCCATGGCACGCCTGCGCCGCAACATCAGTTATGGCGCATTTGCGTTTTCCATGTTGGTGCTGGCGGGACTTTTCGGCTTTCAATCCAAGATCGTTGAGATTTATCCGGACCTTGCGGGCTTTTATCGGTTGTTCGGACAAAAGATCAATGTGGTTGGTCTAAACTTTGCTGACGTACGTATCGATCGTATGTGGCGCGACGGCCATGAAGTGCTAACGGTGCGGGTTAAAATCGTCAATGAAACGGACCGCATGATCTCACTCACACCGATTCGCGTGGCGCTGATTGGTGAGGATGATCAGGTGCTTTACGAATGGAATTCCACGCCAGATTTGGCAGTTTTGGAAGGAAATGGCATATTCGACTTTGAAACGGAGTTGAGTTCGCCGCCAAAAGCTGTTGCGCGGGTGCGGTTGAAGTTCCTCGATTGGCAAAGTCGCGGTGCCTATGTGGCGCCGAAAAAAGACTACCAAGACGTCAAAATTAGTAACGAAATATCCAAGAGTAAGCCGAAATTCACATTCGGTTCAGTTAGCGTGACCCAAGATCGCTTAAGCGGCATGGCACAGAGTAAAGCAGGAGAGTAGCAAAAATGGCGAAGATTTTGTTGGCAGAGGACGATCCGAGTGTTCGTGGCTTTGTAAGCCGTGCTTTAGAAATGGATGGTCATGACGTTGTGGTCGCCGAAGATGGCGGGTTGGCTGCCGAAGCAGCGCTTGAGCACAATGGCGAATTTGATTTGTTGTTGTCAGACATCAAAATGCCGGTGATGGATGGCATTGCCTTGGCCCTAAGTGTCGCGAACCAATATCCCGATATCACAATTTTGCTGATGACTGGTTTTGCTGACCAGCGCGAACGTGCACATGGGCTCGATGCTTTGGTGCACGACGTGGTGCCCAAGCCATTCACACTTGCCGACATTCGCGCAAAAGTCGCTGAAGCGCTTGAAGGTCGGGAAGTTGAAAAAGAAACGCTTGCGAAAAGACTTGGTACTTAATTGGACTACTTTACAAATCGGATATTGGCTTGCTAGCGTTAGGCATGGCTTTAGCCCGCGCCACCGCCCTCCGTATTCGGGAAGTATTTGCATATAGGGTTTTTTGAGATAGCTGGACCTTGAATTTGAGATGTCTGCGCGAAGGGGGGAGAGCGCTATGATGTCTTGAGTTGTGAGGACCAAATGAAACTCTCTGCGTCTATTCATCATCTAAAACGTCGCGCTAAATCTGTTGCAAAGGAACAATCTATTCCCTTGCATGCTGCACTGGATCAGATTGCGCAAGGTGAAGGATATAACTCGTGGAGTTTGCTCATATCGAGGGTGGGAGTTATTTCTGAGCCTGCAAAGTTTGCGGCCAGCCTGCGGCCGGGAAACTTTGTTTTACTTGGTGCCCGTCCAGGAAAAGGCAAGACGCGATTTGGTCTTGAATTGGCTGAGCGAAACTTAGAACTCAAACGCCGAGCGTTCTTTTTCACCTTGGAATTCCATGACAAACAGGTCGACAAATATTTACAGCATGGCAATGCAGAAAAGCCGTTTAGCTGCGAAGAGCTGTTTGTGGACACTTCGGATCACATCTGTGCCGAATACATAATTGAGGTAACCAAGAACACAATTGCGGGTGATATGATTGTCGTCGACTATATGCAGATCCTCGATCAACGCCGCACCTCGCCGCCTTTACAGGATCAGTTAAGTTCTTTGCACGCTCATACGACCGACAACGGATTGGTGACGGTCTTAATCTCACAAATAGATAGGTCGTTTGAACAAAGCGGCAGAGAGGTGCCGGACTTGGAAGATGTTCGGCTGCCCAATCCCGTGGATTTGCAACTGTTTGATCGTCAGTGTTTTTTGACCGACGAAAAAGTGTGGTGGAACTAAAATGGCGCAAGCTGTCCCGCGCCATTTTGATCAGATTATGCCAACCACTCCGGCACGCTGTCGAGGTCGATGAGTGCGTCCAAGTCTTGGCGTTCGCGAATGACGTGATAGCGGTCACCGTCCACCAATACTTCTGCGCACAAAGGACGCGTATTGTAGGTGCCGGACATCACTGCACCATACGCGCCCGCACTCATAATGGCGATGTAGTCGCCTTCCTTCACCTCTGGCAATTGCCTGTTGCGCGCCAGATAGTCGCCAGTTTCGCAAACCGGACCAACAATGTCGCCGCGCTTTTCGCGCAGATTGTGATCCTCAACAAGCGGCATTGTGTCGTGATAAGCTTCGTAAAGCGTTGGGCGGATCATATCGTTCATGCCCGCATCAACGATCACAAAAGTACGCTCTGCGCCTTCTTTGACATACTCAACCTTGGTGACAAAAATCCCGGCATT
>CAJXLH010000125.1 GCA_913055925.1 uncultured Maritalea sp.
TTCCACCGATAGCAAATTAGATGGCACGCCAATCAGCCACTCACAGGTTGCATGGGCCGGTGCCAGGGTTCGGTTCACTTTTGAAGCCGAGCCTGAGACCAAAAACATGGAGATTTAATGTGTCCGAAACGCAATCAAGACACGCACAAATTTTAAACACGTTAGCACGTGCGTCTATCCCTGCCTCAAAAAGTTTTGCCGAAGAACTTTTGGACAATATTGGCGATGTCGAAGTTGTTCAAAATCGCACCGGGCTCGTGATGCTGCCGATGCATGACACCGTTGAAGGCACGTCGTTTCATCTAGGTGAGGTTTTAGTGAGCGAAGCGCATATCAAGGCCATGGGCAAAGAAGGCTATGGCATGCGCACGGGCCGCGATCTTGAGGCATCGATGGCAATGGCGGTTATTGATGTGGCCTGGCAGGCCGGCATGGCGATCGACCGCATTGAAGCGTTTGTAGAGCGTCAAGCAAAGCAGCAAGAAAAAGACGATGACGATCAAATGCGTGCGGTGGAAGCAACACGCGTCAATATGGAGACTTTTTAAATGGCTACTCTTGAACGCAGCGAGAGCGAAATCATCGCAAACGCTACATTTGAGGCGCTGCTTCATGCAATGGCGCGTCCGGGCAAAATCTACAAATTGGCAGCGCCGGGCGTTGGCAGCATTATCCTTTCTCTGTTGGATCGTGAATGCACAGCTTTTGCATCTGACATGGCGTTGCATGGCGACATTCGCGCGACGGGCGCGGAGCTTGTTCCAGTAGATAAGGCGCAGTTTGTGTTCTGCGACGTCGACGAAGTTGCTCAAATCATCCCGCGCCTGAATGAAGGATCTGACTATTACCCAGATGACGGCGCGACATTGATTGTTACCGCATCTTCAAAAGGGGATCAGACAATCACGCTGAGCGGCCCGGGCATCAAGGGCTCTCTTCAGATAACAGATTTTGAAATTTGCGGCCAAGCTTGGCAGCAAAGAGCTGATCACATTCGCTACCCCATGGGATTTGACATGGTGATTGTGCATGGAAATGACGTTGTTGCGTTACCACGCTCAACCGAAATTGAGGTGAATTAAGATGGCCTATGTTGCTACGCGAGGCGGTGAGCGTGCGATTGAACAATCAGAGCGTTTGTTCCGGGAAGAACTCGGTGAAATTTCGCTCGAAAAGGTCGCGCAAATACGGGATGCATTGCCGTATTTGGTGGATCGGGTGATGGGTGAAGCCTCGCTTTACGATCAAGATGTGGCGGCGCTTGCACTTACCCAGGCAGGTGGCGAGTTACATGAGGCCGTTTTATTGCTGCGCGCCTGGCGCACAACGCAGCCGCGCATTTGTGTCGCCGACCCAGTAACGCAGGCGGGTTCGCACGTTTTGCGGCGCATTTCTGCAGCCTTCAAAGATATTCCAGGTGGCCAAGTATTAGGCCCATCTCTCGACTATGCCCATCGCCTTTTGGCGACTGAGGTTTTGTCGGGCGAGAAATATCAGCCGCCAGCGGTGGATCGTGCGGATCATCCAGCGCCGCGCCATCAGCCAAGTGTCAGCAAATGGCTGGCAGACCAGGAGCTTGTGACCCCGAGCGCGAACGACGATACGCCAACTGACGAAATTCCTGACCTAACACGTGAACCGCTGCTATTTCCGGCCAAACGCGCGCACCGATTACAGAGTTTAGCGCGCGCCGACACGGGGGGTGTTTTGGCCCTTGGCTATTCTGCGATGCGTGGTTACGGCCAAGCACACCCGACGGTCAATGAATTACGGCTTGCAGAGGCGGACGTTCAAGTCACGCACCCCAATGGCACCAAGTTCAGCGCTGGCCGCGTCAAGATCAGCCAGGCTGAAGTGGTGTCCAAAGCAAAAGGCGAAAAGCTAGATCGCGGTTTCTCCGCCACCTTCGGGTGGAACGAAGTCAAATGTATCGCAGCCGCAACGCTCGATTTGAACGCAGAGGGGGCTGAGAAAAACTCAGCGGTGGAAGAAGAGTTCTTCCTTTACCACACAGAGGGTGTGGAAAGCTCAGGCTTCTGCATCCATTTCAAATTGCCTCACTACGTCACCTTCCAATCAAGCCTTGATGCCATGCGCGATGCAAAACGCAAAAAAGATACGCCAAAAATGGAGGCGGCAGAATGAAACTGAAATCGCTAAGTAAACCTTGGGAAGCGGTTAGCTACGGGTTCCTTGACGCCTCCGCAAAGCGAGAGATCCGTCGCAAGATGCTCAAAGCGGTTGCAGTGCCGGGTTGCCAAATGCCTTATGCCAGTCGCGAAGTGCCGATGGCGCGCGGTTGGGGCACCGGTGGGCTACAAATCTCGCTAACACTGATGAACCCAAAATCGATTGTAAAAGTAATCGATCAGGGCGCCGATGACAGTGTGAATGCGGCCTCCATTCGCAAGTTTTTGACCCGTGTTACCGACGCGAAGTCCACATGGGACACGCTTGAAGCAAATCTTATCCAGTCTCGTCACCGGATTCCTGAAGAGCGGCTGACGCGCGATCAGATATTGGTATTGCAAGTGCCAAACCCGGAGCCACTGCGCTCTGTTGAACCCAATATGTCTATAGCCCGCCAAATGCATGCAGATGCCGACTATAGCAGAATGTGGCTGCAGCTTTATGAGCAAATTGTTCGGTCTGGTCGGGTTATGCAGGGTGCGAGCTATCCGTCGATGGTCAATGGCCGACATGTTATGACCCCATCACCAATCCCGCGTTGGGACGTGCCGAAACTCAACATGGCTGAGAACCTCACTATTCTGTCGGCTGGACGTGAGAAACGCATTTTTGCGGTGCCACCGCACACAAAAGTTGAGCCTTTGGTGTTTTCAGATGTGCCTTACAAGGTGGAAGAACATCATAACCTCACCTGTGCCCGTTCTAATTTACAGGGCTATTTCATGAACGAAATTCCAAATGAAGATGGCACCTCGTCCTATGAGGTTTCCGATAGCCATTTGGGCATCAAAAAGCTCAATGAAGAGGATGGCGACACCAATTTGATTGGTGACACATGGTATAAAAATGGGGAGTGGCAATCATGATTGCGCCAGAAAACGTAAAACTAGCCGCCCCACAATTTGTCACCACGCCACCTGTGTTGACCATGCGCAACATGGCCAAGGTCTATGGCGATGTGGTCGCGGTCGATAATGTGGATGTGACCGCTTATCGGGGTGAAGTTTTGGGTATTGTGGGTGAAAGTGGTTCGGGCAAATCGACGCTTTTGCGCATGATGAACTTGGAAGAGCAACCAGATCACGGGAATTACAAGCTCGATATCAAAAAGGATATCGACAATTTGTTTGAACTAGATCGCTTTGCCCAACGTCAGATTCAATCGCGTCATATCGGCATTGTTTATCAAAATCCGCACCAAGGACTTTTGATGAAGCATTCAAGTTCCGGCAATGTGGCCGAGCGGTTGCTGATTGCTGGCGAGCGAAGCTTTGCGGTTCTGCGTGAAAAAGCAAGTGACGCGCTTGCTTCAAGTGAGTTTCCACTGACCCGCATGGATGCGCCGCCAATTGAATTGTCTGGCGGCATGCAGCAGCGCGTTCAGTTGGCGAAGGCCATCGCGCTGGAACCTGAACTTTTGTTGTTGGACGAACCCACAACGGGACTTGATGTGTCCGTGCAGGCTCTTGTTTTGGACACGCTGAAAAGACTGCAACAGCAACGCAAAATCACCATGGTAATTGTTAGTCATGATTTGGGTGTCATACGCACGATGGCTGACCGGGTTATGGTGATGAAATCTGGCAAAGTGGTGGAGCAAGGTCTGGTCGATCAGGTATTCCAAGACCCGCAACACCCCTACACCCAACAACTTGTTCACGCGAAACTCTAGGCAAGAAAATGACACAATCTGTTCTTGAAATACGCGGCCTTGAGAAAAGCTTCCGCATGCATCATTTAGACAATCAGCTGCACGCATTTTCGGGCATTGATCTTGAATTGAGCCAAGGCGAGTTCGTTCTGCTTAAAGGGGCAAATGGCGTTGGCAAGTCAACCATGCTGCGCACCAT
Organism: uncultured Maritalea sp.; assembly: GCA_913055925.1. GTDB lineage: Bacteria > Pseudomonadota > Alphaproteobacteria > Rhizobiales > Devosiaceae > Maritalea. The sequence continues at coordinate 4,041 of CAJXLH010000125.1, forward strand.
CTATCGCACTTATTTGCCGGTGGCGGGTGAAGTGATCTTTCACTCTGCGCGCGGGCGGATTGATTTGGCACGTGCCGCCGACATTGATGTTGCTCTCTTGCGCGCCGAAGAAATTGGCTTTGTTACGCAGTTTCTTGTTGCTCGCCCTCGGGTTGCGGCTGAGGAAATTGTGGCAGAACCTTTGATCTTGAGCGGAAAATCGCGCCAAGAGGCCATTGAGAAAGCACGCCACTGGCTTAATGTTTTTGGCGTTAAAGAAAAGCTGTGGCGCGCCTATCCGACCACCTTCTCGGGTGGCGAACAGCAAAAGGTCAATCTGGCACGGGCGCTTATTCTACCACGACGACTTCTTCTTTTAGATGAGCCAACAGCTTCACTTGATGTTGGCGCGCGCTCGGCACTTGTGAACCGCCTCGGTGAACTAAAGGCCGAAGGCGTGGCGATGATTGGCGTTTTTCACCACCCTGGCGATGTTCAGGAGTTGATTGATCGTACAATTGACTTGTCCGTTGAAACGAAACCGCGAGATATGGAGCCCCTCAATGTGGCTGTCTGACCTAAAGATTGTTGAACCAAATAATGTGATCGAACGGGGTTCTGTCCGTATCGAAAACGGCCTGATCGCTGAGATTAAATCAGAACCCGTTTTGGGCGGACACGAAGGTGACGGGCTAACGCTTATGCCTGGGTTCATCGATATGCATGGCGACATGATTGAACGCGAACTTGAACCGCGTCCACGTGTCAGCATGCCAACCGAGATCGCGTTCCGCGAATTGGATCGTCGCCTCGCTGGGGCTGGTGTAATCACGGCATATGCGGCGGTTTCGTTCACATCAGGCGCAGCCGACGGGCAGATGCGTTCGTTTGAACATACCGGAAACGTCATTCGTCAGTTGCACGCGGTGCGTGATCAGTTGCGGGTTGATCATCGAATTCATGCGCGTTTTGATATTACATTCGACAATGCGCTTGAGGTTATTCGCAGCCTTGTCGAGGACGATACACTTGATCTTGTATCCCTTATGGACCACACCCCGGGACAAGGCCAATATCGCAATATCGAAAAGCATATTGATCATGTCGCGCATATGCGTGGTGTGTCGAGAGAGGAAGCACAACGGCATGTTGAGCGCAAAATCGAAGATCGCAAGCAACCTGCTGATGTTTTAGCGACCACTTTGCATCTCATATCAGAGCTTTGTCATGCGGCAGATGTCACCCTTGCCAGTCACGACGATGACACGGTGGAAAAAGTGTCTTTGATGCATTCGCTAGGCGTCGCGATTTCTGAGTTCCCGGTTGATATTGTTGCAGCCAAAGGAGCCCATGCTTGCGGCTTGGCAAATGCGATGGGCGCACCCAATGCATTGCGTGGACAATCCTATTCGGGCAACCTTTCTGCAAGGGAAGCCCATGCTGCTGGGGTCTTGGACATTTTGGCGTCCGACTATCACCCAAGTTCTATTTTACCCGCCATTCTCATCCTCGCAAAAACCGATCCTGATGGTTTGGCCGGTGCTGTTCGGTTGGCGACCGCTAATCCTGCAAAGGCACTCGGCTTGACCGATCGCGGTGTGATCGAAGTGGGCAAACGCGCTGATCTTATCATTGCGGATACTCATTCGATGGGCCAGGTCATCACAAGTATGCGTGGTGGCGAGGTAATATATTCAAACGGCGTAATGCAGCTGGGACGCGCGGCATAAGACAATTGGTCGGACGAATAAGCGAAATTCGTTCGACCTTTTGACATAAGTTTCACATTTCTGCGCAAATAGCGTCATTTGGACTTGCTATCACTTTGTTAACTCATTCGGACGAACTCGCCGATTGAATTTGGAGGAAGTGATGAGCACTCTTGAGATTGCCGGACTATCTAAACATTTTGGCGCAACCAAAGCCGTGGATGACGCAAACCTTTCAATTGAACGAGGTGAATTTGTCGGCGTGATCGGACGTTCGGGCGCTGGCAAGTCCACGCTACTTCGCCTCATCAATCGGCTAATTGACCCCACATTGGGCTCTATCTCGTTTGACGGCACTGACATCACCAAACTTAAAGGTAAAGAGCTGCGCAAATGGCGTCGCAATTGCGCGATGATCTTCCAACAGTTCAACCTTGTGGAACGTTTGGACGTCATCACCAACGTGCTTGTTGGTCGCATTTCAGAGCATGGATTGTTTTCATCAACTGCGATGCGTTTCTCCGATCAAGAACGCGCCATGGCCGCCAAAGCGCTTGACCGCTTGGATATGGTCCCCTTTGCATTGCAACGCGCCGGTACTTTGTCCGGCGGTCAGCAGCAACGCGTGGCCATTGCCCGTGCGCTGGTGCAAAACCCTAAAATCATGCTCGCAGACGAGCCAATTGCATCTCTCGATCCGGGCAATGCAACGCGCGTTATGGAAGCATTGCGCACCATCAACAATGAAGATGGCCTGACCGTTTTGGTCAACCTCCACACGCTTGATACGGCCCGCGAATATTGCAGCCGCGTCATTGCTATGCGCGAAGGAAAAATCATGTTCGATGGTCCTGCGAGCCAGCTGACCGACGATGTGGTGCGCGACATTTACGGCACGGAAGGCCTCGAAGAGTTCAACGAGGCAGTCACCTCGACTTCTGTGCGCTCGAACCCGCCTGTTGCGGCTTAGTTCCAACTACCCACTAGCATCTCACACTAGGAGAATCCCGATGAAGTTGCTAACAACGACTGCGCTTTTGGCGCTTATGATTACCCCTGCGTTCGCAGACGGCTGGAAAGACGACTACCAAGTCGTGAAGTTTGGTATCCTTTCAGGCGAAAACGAAAAAGACCGTCTGGAGCGCAACGAGCCCCTACGTGCATTTTTGGAGAGCAAACTTGGCGTAAAGGTCGAGATTTTTACAGCTGGCAACTATGACGGCGTTATTCAGGCGATCTCAGCTGATCAAATCGAAATTGCTCGATTTGGCTCTTCATCTTACGCTGCTGCTTATACGGCGACGAATGGCAATGTAGTGCCAACTTTAACAACCCTTAAGCAAGACGGCACAACAGGTTACTACTCAATCGTTGTGACCCGTTGCGACAGCGGCATCAAAAACCTTGAAGATGCAAAAGGTAAAGTACACGCATTCGCTGACCCAGACAGCACATCAGGTTATGCTGTGCCGTACTTCAACATGGTCAACAAAGAAGGCTTCAAGCCTGAAGATCACTTTGGCACCGTGTCTTTCTCAGGTTCGCACGAAGCTGGCGTTCAGGGCGTTGTAAACGGCACTTTTGACACGGCAGCAACATACCAAAACAACGACGCGTCTGGCGTTTACCAGCGCATGGTCGACAAAGGCATGATTGAAGCTGACCAAGTTTGTAAAATTTGGGAGAGCCCTGAGATCACTTCTGGCCCTTGGACATTCCGCGC
>CAJXLH010000126.1 GCA_913055925.1 uncultured Maritalea sp.
ATTAGCCAATTTGATGCCGGCTCGTCGGCCCACGAAAGCACAATAAAACTTTTATGATAGGCCATTGGTGAATATGGCGCTCAAATAGAGAAGCTGAGAATTTACAGCCTTACTTAATTTATTCAGGACTAAACAATGAATTGGACAAGGTTATTTGTAACTGTCGCCGTTGTGTGTTCAACGCTTACCGCGTTGTTGGGCTCGGTGTTCATGCTGTTTGTGGCGAATAGCGTACCAAACTGGTCCTGGGACTTGCAGTTCTCTATTGTATTTTTTTGCCCAGCGGTCTGTGCCATCTTGTCGGGCTGGTTCACAATTACAGCGCTTCGTGGGAACAGCATGTGGAAGAGCGCAACCGCTATCGTCCTTGCAGTCATTGGTGCTTGGTTGGGGGCGCCGCTTCTGACACAGCAATTGACTGTTACCGCCGTATTCGCGTTCCTAGTGTTTTGCTATTCCTTTTCAACGGCTAGGTAAACAAACCGGCTCTCTAACTATCAATATCCAGTTGCACATCGACAAAATGTGCGAAGGATCAATCATGTGCCCGGCATGTCCAGTTTCCTAAACGGCGCAAGAACTCGCCAAACTTATCCCCGCCCATTCCACCTGCATTACAATACTTCCCATCTTCTTTTCCCCGCGCGAGCAATGACGGATTGTTGGGGAGATGGTTTTGTACTCTGTCGTCATTCCCACAAAAGCGGGAATCCAGGTCTGACTCTCGATAGAACCGAAGCGCTTCGGTTCTTGGATGCTCCGGCCTGGATCCCAGAGAAAAATCTGGGATAACAGTCGAGTGTTTTGCCTACGCTTTGCCTTACCCTGAGCTTGTCGAAGGGCTCGGTAAAGCGGCCTGATGCTGAATTGGTGTTTGGCACCAATCGGCGGGGGTTCGGGGGTAGCAAGCAAAGCTTGCGACGGCCGAAATGCAAAATGGCAGGGGTTCCGGGAAAGACCCGCTAGGGTCGACTACGGAAACGCAAAACTATTTGAGAAGATAACAGGTGACCCGCGCGGCCGCGTGCGGGGAACGCCAACATAGTGTCGTCCAGTCCGACGCCGAGGATACCTATAAGCCGCGTGGTGAGCGCTGTTTCCTCACCGTTCCCGTTGGGGATCAACCGAGGGTCAAAAGGCCAAACAGTTTCGGTTATGCGCGTGGAAGGGGATAAAAGGGTAAGCACCCCGGGGCGACAATATTGTGGGCGAAAAGCATCTGTTCACACGAGGCGATTTTTGTCTCAGTTTTTATTGATCACAACGGGACGAACTTCGCCTCGTGTGTCGCAAACTATTCAGCGTTGCCAGAAAAAGTGGAAGCCGGTTTTTCGGTTCTGCAACGCGGCAAAAGAGCCAATAGCTCGAACGCGCAGGCGTGTCGGGGGATTTGGCGTGGCTATCAATGTCTTGCGGCCAGATAAAATACCTAGACAATACGTATAGCTAAAATTTGAATAATGACGTAAAGCGCAAGCCCGCAGGCACAAAGAAACAACGTGAATGCGAGCAAGACGGGAACAATGAAGACCATAAAGGCGGTCACAAGGCCACCTGCGATCCCGCCTACTACGACCATTGCTAAAAGAGTTCCAACATAAACTGTACCGCTTGAGAATATCGTTATGCCCCCGAAGATAGCGCCAAGCAACACGCCAAATCCAACGATAACGTTTCCATGTTCCCTAACAAAACTGAAGTACGCGTCCATAAAGCTTGTCCTAAAAAAGTGGCAAATGAAAACTTAACTATATGAATGCGTTCCCGAAGTTCTGTAAAGTATTCAATTTAGTGCAAATCCATTGATAAACATGTCCAACTGCCACAATGACCGATATTCCCATTCCCGATGACGACACACGCCCCGAAATTCCAAATGTGGGGGAACTCTCTGAAACGCAGAAATTGCCGCAAAGACACTTACGAGCCATTCATGAGCATCACCGGCGCAATATGCGGGTTATTCGCGGGATGATTGAAGCGGTGCGCAGTGAAGATGCAAGCGCAAGTGAGCTTTACGAGCACATTAAAGGCAATCCAATTGCAGAAAACTATCGCCTGTTTGGAAATCTGTGCGGGCAGCATTGCCAGCTCATCAACGGTCACCATTCAATCGAAGACGCGCATATGTTTCCCGCCCTTGAAGGGCGCGATACGCTGCTCGACAAAGTGGTTGCACGTTTGCGTGAGGAACACACAATTGTGCACGCTTTGCTTCTAAAACTCGCAGAAGAGGCGGAGGCGCTTATTTCTAATCCTACCGATGAACAGTTTGACCGCACAGTCGCGGCACATGAGCGACTGGAACAACTCCTGCTTTCCCATTTCGGCTATGAGGAAGACAGCGTTGGGCCAGCATTAGGTTTTTATGACATTGGCATTTGATTGCGCTGGTTTGCCCAAAATACTGAATATTGCTAAGTTGGCTCTATGTTTTAGGTGTGTTTTGGAGGAAACAATGAGCGCTCTCATTGAATATTTTGACCTGCAATCTGATCAAAAAAAGAAGCAAAAAGAGCTCAACGAACTCACGCTCAAAAGCTTTGATGATGGAAAATCGCCACCGGCAACACCGGCGACGCCGAGTTTTGCGCCCGTTATTCCGCAATATGTAGCATTGGTGCTCGGCATTTTGGCTGACCCGTTCATCAAAAGCTATATTGCAACCAAAAGCTTCTCGATGGATTTGGGCGCGGTTGGTCCCTTGTTGGCCTTCTCGATTATCATGGGCATCATGATATTGCCCGGCGTTTACAAAAACAGTTTTGCGCCGGACAAGCCGATTTTGGTCCAACTGGCCGCCATTTTTACAGCGGGTGTTGGCTGGCAGACCTTGTTTGAAGCAGCCGCAAAGTCAGCTGGCGCCGCTTAAGCGATCGGCGCGCCGTTTCCGTCGAAGCGGTGCAATTTGCCGGGCTTGGCTTTTACGGCCAGATTGGTATGCGCTGCAACAGGTGTGTTGCCTTCTTGGCGCACGACGAAGAACTCTTCCTCACCGATATTGAGGTAGATGTAAGTGTCTGACCCGAGAATTTCGGTGTGCATGACTTCGCCTTCAAAGTCGCCGTCTTTATCAACGATATCGAGGTGCTCTGAACGGATACCAACGGTGGCGCAGTCGAATTTGGCAGCATGTTTGCCGCCCAACAAATTCATTTTAGGAGAGCCAATAAAACCAGCAACAAACAGGCTTTGCGGATGCTCATATAGCTCCATGGGGCTACCCACTTGCTGCACGACGCCATCTTTGAGCACCACAATGCGGTCTGCCATGGTCATTGCTTCCACTTGGTCGTGGGTCACGTAAATCATAGTTGTGCCGGGCAGTTGTTCCTTCAGTCCTGCGATTTCCATACGCATTTGCACACGCAGTGCAGCATCAAGGTTCGAAAGTGGTTCGTCGAACAAGAAGACTTTCGGGTCGCGCACAATGGCGCGCCCGATCGCCACTCGCTGGCGTTGCCCGCCAGACAGCGCTTTAGGGAGGCGCTTAAGATAATCGGTGAGTTGCAGCTTTTCCGCCGCAGCTTCGACCTTTTGTTTGATTTCAGCCTTGGAGAACTTCGCGATTTTGAGCGCGTAAGCCATGTTATCAAAGACCGTCATGTGCGGATAAAGCGCGTAGGACTGGAACACCATGGCGATGCCGCGCTTGGACGGCGCCACATCGTTGACGACCTGCCCGTCGATCTCCAACGTGCCGCCAGAAATGGTTTCTAGGCCCGAGATGGTGCGCAGCAAAGTGGATTTACCGCAACCGGACGGGCCAACGAAAACGATGAACTCGCCCGATTTAATGTCGAGGTTGATGTCTTTAAGCACATGGACGGTGCCATATGACTTATCGAGGCTTGTAATTTTGATATCTGCCATAGTTCCCTCCCCAAACGGTTATGGCGATTTAGGCCTTGCGGCCAAAATATGATGACAAAGGCGGTAGCGTGATCGTCTCTTTATCAATTGATGCATGGCTAGGCCGGTCAGCCAAGTGGAAATCTGCAAGCAAGCTCAACTGAAGTTCGGCCGCTTGGCCGGACATATTGAAAACACACAGCAATTCTTGATCATTGTGCGTTCGCTTGAAGGCCAAGACCTGATCTGAAACACCGACAATCTCAATGTCGCCGACGCGCAAAGCGTCGTTGGCGGCGCGGTAAGCCAGGAAATCTTGATAGTGTGTGAGGACTGAGCCATCACCTTGATTGTTCACGGCGTGCGCCAAGTGCTCTTTCGGGATCGGCAACCAGGCGCGGTTGGCGTTGGTAAAGCCGCCCTGCCCGCCTTCGCCTTCCCAAACCATTGGTGTGCGGCATCCATCGCGGCCTTTATAGTTTGGCCAAAACTCAATGCCGTAAGGGTCGACAAGGTCTTCAAAGGCAACATCCGCTTCTGGCAGGGCTAGCTCTTCACCTTGATAAACACAAACCGAACCACGAAGCGAAAGCAAAAGTTCTGCCGACAATTTGGCGAAATCCATTTGCTGTTCAGGGGCGATTCCCCAACGGGTGACATGCCGCTGCACATCATGGTTGGAGAAGGCCCAGCACGGCCAACCGTCGGTGACGATTTCCTCTAGCTCGGTAATCTTCTCGGCAAAATATGGCGCATTGAACTCCCCACCGAGGAAGTCGAATGTGTAAGCCATATGCAGCTTGTCGCCGCCTGAGGTGTATTCGGCCATTATGTCGAGTTGACGCTGAGCGTCACCAATTTCGCCGACGGTGGTGATATCGCCATATTCGTCAAGCAACGCGCGCAGACGCTTTAAAAACGCGACATTCTCCGGGCGACTCTTATCATGAATATGGTCTTGCCAGTTGTAAGGGTTCACAGCCGGCGCGATGGTTGAATTGATTTGGTCCTTCGGCAATGCCGGGTTGTCGTTTAGGGACTGATCGTGAACATAAAAGTTCACCGTATCAAGGCGGAACCCGTCCACACCGCGTTCAAGCCAGAAGCGCACCTCTTCCAGAAGTTGCGCTGTGACTTCCTCGTTGTGGAAGTTCAGGTCAGGCTGACTGGTGAGGAAGTTGTGCAGATAATATTGGCAACGGCGCGGGTCCCAAGTCCATGCGGAACCACCGAAAATTGAAAGCCAATTGTTTGGCGGCGAACCATCTGGTTTCGCGTCGGCCCATACATACCAATCAGATTTAGGATTGTCGGCGGATTGGCGACTTTGCTTGAACCACTCATGTTGATCTGAAGTGTGCGAAATAACTTGATCAATCATCACTTTCAGGCCAAGGCCATGAGCCTTTTCGAGTAAGACATCGAAATCTTCTAGCGTACCAAACGATGGATCAACGGCACGATAATCGGAAACGTCATATCCAAAGTCTTTCATTGGCGACGCAAAAAATGGTGAAAGCCAAATCGCATCAACGCCCAAACTGGCAACATAATCTAGCCGTTCGGTGATACCTTTAAGATCGCCAACACCATCGCCGTTACTGTCCTGAAACGAACGCGGGTAGATTTGATAAATCACAGCGCCCCGCCACCATTCGGTGTCTTTCTGGGCCGCAATTGTCGAAAAAGAATCAGGACTGGTCATTTGATTCATCAATTTTCTTTCATGCCAAAAGGGGCGCTCAAAAGCGCCTTTACGCCTACAAAACTTTCAACGTTTTCCCCCAATTTTTGGGCTTCCAAAACGTTTTGGTAGATTATTATTATCGAACATGCATTGCCCTCGTCAACCAATTGTTGGATTTTGTTATTGAGTTTTTCACGCAAGGTGCAAAAGCCAAGGAAGTCTCAACCAAAACAAACAGCTGATGACCGAACAAGAACGCGACAAAGACCAGAATCAGGTGACTATTAAAGATCTCGCGCGCGAGCTCGATCTTTCGATCACCACCATTTCGCGCGCGCTTAACGGCTATAGCGATGTTGGGGCAAAAACCCGCGACCGTGTGCAAAAAGCTGCGCGGGAACTTGGCTACACGCCAAACCGCAATGCCCAGCGATTGGTGACACAACGTTCTCACTCAATTGGGTGGATCAAGGAAGATGGCGCCCAGCACTTTGTGGACCCACACTTTGTGGAAGTGTTTGCAGGTGTGCTGCGTGAAGTGAAGATTTACGACTATGATGTGGTTTTCGCGTCGGGGCCGGAGGCTGAGTTGGTTCAGCTCTTTGATCGTTACGTTCGTGATCAAAGCGTGGATGGATTTATCCTTGAATTGCCGCGCCCAAATGATGACCGCATTACCTATTTGCTAGATGCGAAGCAGCCCTTTGTTGTGCACGGTCGTGATGAGAGATCCGAACAATATGCCTGGGTCGATGTGGACAATTTTGGCATGTTCGAAACGTTGACCAACTTGATGCTGGCCGCCGGGCATAAAAAAATTGCCTTTATCAATGGTGATGAGCATTACGCGTTTGCGGTGGAACGTCGACGCGGCGCAGAGCATGCGATGGAAGATCGCGGCAAAGCTGGCGATCATTTGGCGATCTACAACGCTGTGCACCCGATGGTGCACGCCGGCTACCAACTGACCAAAAAGGCGCTTGAGGATAAAGAGGTCACGGCGATCCTTTATTCTTCCGCTGTAATGGCCGTTGAAGGTCAGGCTGCCATTGCCAGCGCGGGCCGTACGATTGGCAAAGATGTCGAAGTCGCCACCATGGATGATGAACTTCGGCATGTGGACCTCACTTCGCTCGAAGGGCTAATCAGTTTTGTGCGCTCGCCGCTTAATGAAAGTGGCCATGCCCTTGTGCGGCAATTGATGAAGCAAGTGCAGAAGAAAGGTGCGCCAGAAGGCGAGTTGATTCCAGCGCGTTTTTGTTTGCGACCAAGCCTGCCGCGTGATGTTGTTCCAGATCATTTTCAGATCGATGACTAAACTTGCATATTTTTGCAGAATCATGCATTTTATTGCAAATTACCGCAATAAGCAGCGTGATACATGACCGCCGAACTGAATAATCCAGATGTGAGACAATCCATTTTGGCGCAGCGCGCCAAGGGTGGCGTTCAGCTGGTCGCACATGACTTGGCAGAAGAATTTGATATATCCCTCGATACGATCCGGCGCGATATTTTGGCGCTTGAGGCTTTGGGTGTTGTGAAGCGTGTGCGTGGCGGCGCGGTGCCCATTGCGGCCCCGGCGGCCACCATGCAAAGGCGGGCACAGACCAAAAGCCCTGAATATGCCGACATTGCCAAGGCGGCGGTTCAACATATACGCCCGGGCATGGTTTTGTTGCTCGATGGTGGCAATACGGTCTTGGAAATTGCACGCAGCCTGCCCGATTACCCCGATTGCTTGGTCGTGACCCCCTGCCCGCTTGTGGCAGATGCCGCAATGAATAGCGGGAAAGAGACCATTTTATTGGGTGGCAAGCTAAGCCCGTTTGGTGGCATTTGTGTCGGTCCAACAGTGGTCGCCGGATTGCAAAATATTGCCGCTGACATTTGTTTTCTC
>CAJXLH010000127.1 GCA_913055925.1 uncultured Maritalea sp.
CGAGGTCGGGGTGGGTGAGGTGACGTCGGGGATCACCTTGAGCACGCCGCCGATCTCGCAGACCAGCAGCCGCTGGCTGTCGCCCGGGATCGGGGTCAGGCCGACCGGTTGGTTGAAGGTCAGGCCCGGGAAGGCGTCGACCACCGCGATCGCCGTCGGCGGGGCGCTGGCCGGGACGTTGAACTCGGTGTCCGGGATGCGCAGCTGGTCGGTGACCGAGATGGTGACCGTGGCGGTGTTGGAGGTCCCGCCGATGCCGGCGGCGCGATAGGTGCAGCTGAGCTCGTCGTCCGGACCGCCGTCGTGGGCGAAGAGGATCCCGCCCTCGGTGAGGGTCGCCGTGCCGGCGGCCGGCGGGGTGACGACCTCGAGGGTGTCGGCGAGCGGCCCTCCGCTGTCGTTGGCCAGCACGTCGAGCCGGAACTGGCCGCCGTGCCGCAGGGTGACCGCGTCGTCGCTGGCCGTCACCGGACCACCGGAGGTGGGACCATTCTCGAACAGCACCGACTCGAGCTGGTGGGCCTCCCCGATCTGCTGGTCGCTGAGGACCACGTCGAGCAGCTCGACGGCGTCCTCGAGGCCTTCGACGCCGCCGGGCTTCGCCCGCAGGACCTCGGCGGTCTAGACGATCTCAACCGCTTCCCCTTCACCGCCAAGACCGCTCTCCGTGACAACTACCCCTTCGGCCTGCTTGCGGTGCCGCTGGCGGCAATCGCAGGCGTTCTTGGCCGTTATGCTGTGAAACGATATCTGGACAGTCCGCTTTATGGTGGCGATCCAGACGATGTTTCAATGGAGCTCGAGGCGCAAGAGCCGGGCGCTGCGAAAAGCGAGTAGATTGTTGGATGACTGACCAAGCATCACAAACTCAACTCGTGTTTGACCTTCCCGTAGATACGGCGATGGGTGAGGCAGACTTTGTTGTCGGTGCTGGCAACAAGTCAGCCTACGAGTTTTTGGTGGGTGATGCGCTTTGGCCGTCCAATGTCACTGTGCTTTGGGGCGCTGAAAAGTCTGGTAAGACGCATTTGTCTGGTATTTGGGCAGAACGGGAGCACGCTCATCGTGCGTCGGTCGCGAACTGGCCCGAATACCTTGAAAGCAATCTGCTGGTCGAGAATGCCGATAGCCTTTGGATGGGCGAAACCGAGCTGTTTAACTTGCTCAACCAAGCGATGCGCAGTGATTTTAAGGTGCTCATCACCGCAAGCATGCATCCAAATTTGTGGCGCCTGCGCACAAACGACGTGCGTTCTCGCTTGCGCCTTGCGCATTCTGTTGAAATTGAGGCGCTAGATGACGCGCATTTGATGCAGCTTTTTGTGAAGCTATTTGATGATCGTCAAGTGCAAGTAGATCCTGCGCTGATATCCTATTTGTTGCCACGCATGGAAAGATCACCAGCTTTTGTTGTGCGATTGGTGGAACAAATGGATAAACTTGCGCTAGAGCGGGGCAAACCGATCACAAAACGTTTGGCCGCTGAAGCGCTTGAACAACTGGCGGGTTAGACCCGTATTAAGCATATTTCACAGTGGTTTAGGTGCTGTAACCAAACTGCCATGTGCATTTGCTAATAAAGTCCAGTTGTGAATTGGGAATGTAAGTGATGGATAGAGTTATCTCGGATGCTGATGCACCGGAAATCGAGGATCTTTGGAAAAGTCCAGCACGGTTTGTGAACCGCGAGATCTCATGGCTGCAATTCAACATGCGTGTTCTGGAAGAGGCGGGCAACAAATCTCATCCTTTGCTTGAAAGACTTCGGTTTGTCTCCATTTCAGCGAGTAACCTCGACGAGTTCTTCATGGTGCGCGTTGCGGGCCTAAAAGGCCAAGTTCGGGCTGGTGTTACGCGGCTAAGCGCGGATGGCATGACGGCCGGCGAGCAACTTGAAGAGATCGCCGCTGTCGCTCAGCATTTGCATTTAGAACAACAAGATAGCTGGCAAGAGCTTCGCGAAGAGCTTGAAAACAAGGGACTTGTTTTGCACGACGCAGAACAGCTCAATGAAGATCAGCTTGTCTATCTTGAAAAGCTATTCAAAGACGAGATTTTTCCGGTCCTGACGCCTATGGCCGTCGATCCGGCGCACCCGTTCCCGTTTATTCCAAACCTCGGTTTTTCTTTGGCGTTCGAATTGCAGCGTCCTGATGAAGATGAAACGTTGACAGCGCTTGTGCGCGTGCCGTCCAACATGGATCGCTTCTTCTATTTGCCAGAGGAACTGACTACCGACGGTCGGGTTGAAATGGTCGCGATCGAAACGCTGATCAATTTGTTCTTCCATGGCATGTTCCCGGGGTACGAAGTGCTAGGATCAGGCGCTTTTCGGGTTATTCGCGACAGTGAAATGGAGATCGACGACGAAGCCGCTGACCTTGTGGTGGAGTTTGAGTCAGCACTTCGCCAGCGCCGTCGCGGGCAGGTGATCCGACTCGAAATCGAACGATCCATGCCGCGCCGTCTGCGTAAGCGCATTGCCGACGAATTGCGCATCGGTCAAGAGGATACATTTGAAGTGGAGGGCTTCCTGGCGCTTTCAGATGCGTCTGATATTTGCGATGTTGATCGTCCCGATCTCAAGTTTAAGCCCTTCAATGCGCGTTTCCCTGAGCGCGTGCGCGATCACCAAGGTGACTGTTTTGCTGCTATTAAGCAGAAAGACATTGTGGTGCATCATCCATATGAGAGCTTTGATATTGTTGCGCAATTTTTGATGCAAGCGGCGAGTGATCCGGATGTGGTGGCGATCAAGCAAACGCTTTATCGGACATCAAAGGACAGCCCAATTGTTCAGGCACTCATTCAGGCGGCAGAAGCGGGTAAGTCGGTCACTGCGCTAATCGAGCTCAAGGCGCGGTTTGATGAAGAGGCGAATATTCGCTGGGCCCGTGATTTGGAACGTGCAGGCGTGCAAGTTGTTTTTGGCTTCATCGATTGGAAGACACACGCAAAGCTGAGCCAAGTGGTGCGACGCGAGAAGAAGAATAAACTGGTTTCTTATTGCCACATCGGTACCGGCAACTATCACCCGATTACAGCGAAAATTTATACTGATTTGAGCTTTTTCACGACCAACAAGACCATCACACGAGATGTGGCGCGAGTGTTCAACTATGTCACCGGATACGCAAAGCCGTCGGGTTTGGAATGCATGTCGATATCGCCGCTCAATATGCGCGATACGCTGTTGAATCACATCGAACAAGAAATCGAACACGCCAACAATGGCGAACCCGCAAACATCTGGTTCAAGATGAACTCCCTTGTGGATCCGGCGTTGATCGATGCGCTCTACCGCGCTTCGCAAGCTGGTGTCCAAGTGGATTTGGTTGTGCGTGGTATTTGCTGTTTGCGCCCAGGCATTCCTGGTTTTTCAGACAATATCCGCGTGAAGAGCATTGTGGGTCGGTTCTTGGAGCATTCTCGTATTTATTGTTTCGGGCAGGGCAACGAAATGCCATCGCGCAAGGCGGCGGTATACATTTCTTCGGCTGATTTGATGCCGCGAAACCTTGATGGCCGCGTGGAAGTATTGGTGCCGCTTTTCAATAAAACGGTTCACAAACAAGTGCTTGACCGGATCATGGTCGCGAATATCAACGATAATCAACAGAGCTGGGAAGTGCTTCCAGATGGAACTTCGCGGCGAATCGAGCCACAAGAGGATGAGATTGCGTTCAACGCGCAAGACTACTTTGTGACAAATCCTTCCCTGTCGGGCCGTGGCAGTGCATTGGCGGGTGAGGGGCTCGCTGATGAGGATGATGATTGATCAAATCATTTGTTAAGTCGCTGAGACAGCCACAGGCGCAGGGCCGCATCGATGACGGTCAGCCCATTGCGGTGCTTGATATTGGCTCGAACTCGGTTCGTTTGGTGGTTTATGAGCGCCACGTGCGGGCGCTGACGCCGATCTACAACGAAAAAGTGGCCTGCGGACTTGGACGTGGCATTGGGCAAACAGGGGCTTTGGCACAAGAAAGCGTTGACCGTGCTCTCGTTGCGATGCGCCGGTTTGCGCGCGTTTGCGCCATCACCAAAGTCGGTGCGCTGCATATCCTCGCAACTGCCGCAACGCGCGATGCATCAAACGGTGCACTCTTTATTGAGGCGGTCGAAGAGATCATGGATGCATCAGTCCGGGTATTGAGCGGCGAAGAAGAGGCGCATTATGCGGCAATGGGCACACTTGCCGGGATGCCGCATCAAAACGGCTTGTTGGGTGATTTTGGCGGCGGTAGCTTAGAATTTGCGCACCTGGAAAATCGACATGTAGTAGCCGGTGAAACACATAAAGTTGGCGCCATTCGTTTACAAGATGATAGCGAAGGTGACGTTTCGCGTGCTTACGATATCGCGCTGAAAAGACTATCAAAATCTGACTTGTTGCAATCCGAAAAGTGGCCAGAGTTCGTTGCAATTGGCGGCACTTGGCGTGCTATTGCTAAGATATTGCAAGACGAGACCAACTATCCGCTGACCATGATTCAAGGCTACCGCGTTTCGGCAAAAGAAATGCGCGCGCTGTGCGCAAAGATTGTCGACGGTGCGAAAAAAGGCGAATTACCAGAGGCGTTGTCGCGTCTTTCGAGTAACAGACGTGAATTGGTGCCGTTTGGCGCTGCTGCGTTGCTGGCGACGTTGGAACTTGGCAAGTTCAAGGGCGTGAAGTTTTCAGCGCTTGGCGTCCGTGAAGGCTATTTGTTTGAACAATTGCCGCAACCGGCGCAAGAGACAGATCCTCTGCTGCAAGCGTGTGAGGATTTGTCGGTGTTGCGTTCTCGCGCCCCCCAACACGCCGCAGACCTGATCGATTTTTCAAATCGGTTTTTCGAAGCAGCCAAAATTGGTGAAACGGATACCCATCGACAACTGCGCCACGCCACATGCTATCTGTCCGATATTTCTTGGCGCGGGCATCCGGATTATCGCGGTACGCAAGCAATCGATAGCGTTGCTTATGGCGCATTTGTAGGGATCGATCACAAAGGGCGGTCGCATATCTCGCGTGCGCTTGCGGTTCGTTATGCGGGTTTGAAGCGCAAACATATTGAAGCGGATACGCTATTTGATTTGTGCGACGAGGATGATGCCTATCACGCGGACATTGTTGGCTTGCTGCTGCGTTTGGCCTATTTGCTCTCAGCTGCAATGCCTGGCGTGCTATCGACGATTGAATGGGCCCTGACAGACGACAACAAGCTGCAGCTTGTTCTGCCCGCTGGCTTAGAAGTTCTCGCAGCGGAAAAAATGCTCCGCCGGTTTAAGCAACTCGGTGACTTCTGCGGTTTTGAGACGGAAATCGTAGTTTAGTCTTCTAAGTCGACGTCAATCGGCACAATGCCTTTGCGCGTGGCAGCTAGGCCAAGTTTGCCATGCTTGATCGCTAACGCTTTTTCGCCAAAGACATCTTTGCGCCACCCCTTAAGCGCCGGCACATCTGCGTCGTCATCCAAAACAATGGAATCAATATCGTCACTTGATGCGATGATCCGCGGTGCAACACCTTCTTGCTCGCTGACTGCTTTCAAGAGTACGCGTAACAAATCGCAAATTGCGCCTTTGGGGGAAGGGCCGTTTGGCTTGCGTTTGATGGCTGGCAAATCGTCCTTGTCGATTGCTTTCACATCTTCGATGATGTCCATGATCTCGCGGGCAGCAGATGATCGTCCAAACCCTTTGGAAAATGAACGCAATCGGTCGAAGGCTTTTGTGCTTGTTGGCTGCTGCTGAGAAAGCTCGTAGATCGCTTCGTCTTTCATCACGCGACCACGTGGTACGTCTTCACGTTGTGCCTTTGCCTCGCGCCATGCTGCAAGCCTCTTCATTGCTGCGAAGTCGCGTGGGCGGTTGACCTTCATTTTCATGCGTTTCCACGCATCTTCAGGCTGGACAATGTAATTCGATGCATCCATCAGCGCATCAAGTTCTGCAGCTACCCAGCTTTCGCGGTTTTGCTCAATCACCCGATTGCGAATATGCGTGTAGCACTCGCGCAGATGCGTCACGTCACCAATCGCATAAGTGAGCTGTTTGTCTGTAAGTGGGCGGTGCGACCAGTTTGTAAATCGAGAACTTTTGTCGACTTGGTTGCCTGAAATTTGGCGCACCATATTGTCATATGAAATGCTGTCGCCAAATCCACAAACGGCTGCTGCAACTTGAGTATCGAACAGCGGAGTCGGCGTTGCGCCAGACAATTTTACGAAGATTTCCACGTCTTGCTTCGCAGCATGAAACACTTTCACCACAGATGTGTCTTGGAAAAGCTCAAACATCGGCGACAAATCAATGCCGTCCACCATCGGGTCGACAATAACAGCTTCATCGTCGGTGGCCATTTGCACCAAGCAAAGGATCGGCCAATACGTGGTTTCGCGTAAAAACTCGGTATCGACGGTGACAAACTCAAAATTTTTGGCGGAATTGCAAAAGGCGGCAAGGTCCGAGGTGGACGTGATGATTTTCATATGTTTCTTATTGGTCCAGCGCGCCTTTACGGCGTTGTTATTGTCCTATTTCGCGTTGGCTAGTGTGCGGTTTTTGAGCAAAGTTGCAACCCTTGATTGATTAGTTATGGCCCAATGCTTGACAAACGGCGCTGGTCGTGCGCTTTTCCCGCAAAAATTTCCGTAAAATTACCTCAAGATTGGTATTTTAAAAATGCATCGCTATCGCAGTCATACATGTGCTGATTTACGTAAATCGCACGTTGGTGAAACAGTTCGACTTTCCGGCTGGGTTCATCGTGTCCGAGATCATGGCGGGGTTCTGTTTATCGACCTTCGCGACCACTATGGCATCACTCAGTGCGTTGTTGATCCGGATTCGAATGCATTTTCATTGGCTGAATCACTTCGCTCTGAGTTTGTTATTCGCATCGATGGCGAAGTAAAGGACCGCGCTGAGGGTACAGCGAATCCTGAACTGCCTACAGGCGATGTTGAAATCTTTATTCGTGAGCTTGAAGTACTTGGCCCGGCAAAAGAATTGCCAATGCCAGTGTTTGGCGATCAGGAATATCCTGAAGACATTCGCTTGACCAACCGGTTCCTCGATTTGCGTCGCGAACGCATCCACAACAATATTGTGATGCGCTCAAAGATCATTTCTCACCTTCGTTCAACCATGGTTGAACAGGGCTTCATGGAATATCAAACGCCAATTCTTACGGCGTCCAGCCCAGAAGGCGCACGCGATTTCTTGGTGCCATCACGCTTGCATCCAGGCAAATTTTACGCGCTGCCACAGGCGCCTCAACAGTTTAAGCAGCTGTTGATGATCTCTGGCTTTGACCGTTATTTCCAAATCGCGGCTTGTTTCCGTGACGAAGATGCGCGCGCAGACCGTT
>CAJXLH010000128.1 GCA_913055925.1 uncultured Maritalea sp.
AGCCGGCACTGACGGCTTTGAGTTTGTAGAGTTCGCGCATGACGAGCCAGAAAAGCTTGAAGAGCTTTTCAAGAAAATGGGCTACACGCCTGTGGCGAAGCACAAAACCAAGAACATTTGGGTTTGGCGCCAGGGCGACGTGAACTACATTTTGAACGGCGAAAAGACAAGCTTTGGCGGTCGTTTTGTTGAAGAGCACGGCCCGTGTGCGCCATCAATGGCGTGGCGGGTTGTCGATGCGCAACATGCGTTCGATCACGCAGTGAAAATGGGCGCAACGCCTTATGAAGGTGATGACAAATGCATTGACGCGCCAGCCATTTTGGGCATCGGCGGATCGCTTCTTTATTTCATCGATAAGTATGGCGAAAAAGGCTCGGCCTATGACGCTGACTATGATTGGCTAAGTGAAACTAACCCGCGTCCAACGGGCGTCGGCTTCTATTTCCTCGATCACCTTACGCACAATGTTTATCGCGGCAACATGGATAAATGGTGGGACTTCTACCGTGACATGTTCGGCTTTAAGCAAATCCACTTCTTCGACATTGATGGCCGCATCACGGGCCTTACAAGCCGCGCGATCACATCGCCATGTGGCAAGATCCGTATTCCGTTGAATGAGTCGAAAGACGATACGAGCCAAATCGAAGAGTATTTGAAAAAATACAAAGGCGAAGGCATTCAGCATATCGCGGTTGGCTGTGACGATATCTATTCGTGCACAGATCAGTTGGCTGAGAACGAGCTAAAGTTCATGCCTGGTCCACCGCAGACATATTACGATATGTCAGCAGAGCGCGTGAACGGCCATGACGAGCCACTTGATCGTATGGCCAAGCACGGCATTTTGATTGATGGCGAAGGTGTGATTGATGGCGGCATGACAAAGATCTTGTTGCAGATCTTCTCAAAGACCGTCATTGGCCCGATCTTCTTCGAATTCATTCAACGTAAAGGCGATGAAGGCTTTGGTGAAGGCAACTTCCGCGCCTTGTTTGAATCGATTGAGCGCGAGCAAATCGAACGCGGCGTGTTGAAAGCAGAAGATTCTGTAACCGCTGCAGAGTAGTTTGAAGCGAAGAGTTTCCTCTCAAACTTAACGCGAAGAGGCGCTTGTCTGGAGAACTGGCAAGCGCCTTTTTGATTGGTCTAGTCGCCGACGGGTTGTGGGCCAGTGTCGCCATGGATGGCGGTAAGGCTGGCGCGGATACGGCGCAGATTTTCCTTGGTCTGTTCAGGGCGTTGTCGTGCAACCGTGGCGGCCAGAATGTCGATTACGGCAAGGAACACGAGCCGCGATGCGGTAGGTTTATAAATGTCAGGGTCTTCTGGGAGGCTAAGCCCAATGGTGAGGTCGCACGCTTCATCGAGCGGCGAGCCGATCTTGGTGAGCGCAATAGTCTTTGCGCCATATTGGCGCGCGACATTGGCGCTATCGATATTGGATTGCGGCAGGCCGGTTGCAGAAATGAACACCATCACATCGCCCTTGCTCAAGGTGGCGGCATGCATGCGTTGAAGGTATGCGTCGGAGATGGCGATTGACGACAGGCCAAGACGGAAAAACCGGTTTGCGGCATCAAATGCGACCGTTGTTGATCCGCCGCCGACGCCGCAAAAAATAAGCTTGTTCGCGCCGTTGAGATATTCCGCTGCGCGGCGGATATCATCTTCATGCAGCTGAGATCGCGCAATATTTGCGGTGACGTAAAGCGTTTGAAAAACTTGATCGACAAGGCTCTTCGGCGTGTCATTCTCGTCGTTCTTGGTGTCGAGATATTGCAAGGATACGGCCACATTTTGCGCCAAGCGCAACTTAAAGTCCTTGAACCCTGCACAACCCAATGTACGGCAAAACCGGATAACTGTGGGCTCGGAAACATTAGCCCCAGCGGCAAGTGTCGCAAGCGACATCTCGGACACCTCTTCAAGATTTTGGAGGATAAAGGTCGCGACATTTTGCTCGCGAACATTATAGCTGCCATCGCCTTGTCGGATTTGCGAAATGATATCTAGTGCGGGGTTCATTTTGACCTCAACGGATTGAAACCTAAGCCAAATTCAAATGTAGTTTTTTAAAATGGCGCAGGCAGCAAAATGTAGTTTTGCTTCGTTTTATTGAACATGATTCGCGTCAATTTGCGTAACGCTACATGATTTATTGAGCAAAACTACGCATGAATCGCTTTACATTCAAGTTTTCTTCTCATATTTGTAGTTTTACTACATTGCGGGAGGGAAGATGCAATGTCGAGAATAGCTGGCAAGCTCAGCGAAGGTCTAAATTGGGTGGTCGAGCGCATTGTTGCTGTGTTGATGCTGGCGCTTGTATTGGATGTTTGGATCGGCGTGATTGATCGCTATGTATTCCATTGGCAATTGCCGTGGCCCGAGGTCCTTGCGCGCTATTTGATGATTTGGGCGGCGATGCTCGCCATTTCGGCTGGCATTGCGCGCCGCGAGCATATCGGTTTGCAAGGTATTATTTCCAAAGTGCCTGACCGCTTCCGTCGGCCCGTCCTTTTGGCGCTGGACGCGGTGACGTTCGCGCTGTTCTTCTATGTGTTCTGGTATGGCCTAACGTTCGCAGCCACCGGCGCAAACCGCCAAGCAATGATTTTTGGCATCACGCTTTATGTGCCGTTCCTTTCGATTCCGGTCGCAGGTGCGATCTGCGCGATCCAGACCTTGCTGGTCGCAGTGCGTGACCAGGGGGCTTTGATTGTTCCTCAAGCTGACGGGATGGTCGAATGATTGTTGTTCTCGCCTTTATCGCGTTTGTTGTTCTTGGATTGCCGATAGGCTTTGCGCTTGGTGTCGCGGGCGTTGTGGGGCTATTCCAAATGGGTGGCGAAAACTTCTTCGCCCTCGGCCCTGGCAAAATGTTCAACGGGCTTAACATCTTTCCATTTTTGGCCATGCCATTTTTCATTTTGGCTGGCGAGATTATGAACCATACCGGCATCACCAGCCGTCTGGTTCTACTGGCGCAAGTATTAGTCGGTCACTTCCGAGGCGGACTAGCTCACACAAACATGCTTGCGTCAGTGTTTTTTGCAGGTCTCACCGGCGCGGCGACCGCAGATGCTGCCGCGTTCGGTAAGACCTTGGTGCCCGCGATGGTTGAGCGTGGCTATAAGCGCGACTATGCCTGTGCGGTAACCGCTGCCGGGTCAATCATCGGGCCGACAATTCCTCCGTCTGGTCTGATGGTTGTGTACGGCTCGCTGATGGGTGTATCGATCGGCGGCTTGTTCGCGGCGGGTATCTTGCCGGGGCTAATTATTTGCGCGGTTTGCATGGCGGTGATTGCCATTGGCGCGCACGCAAACAACTTGCCGCAATCTGAAGAGCGGGCGCGTTTGCCGCAGATTTGGTCGACATTCAAACAGTCTATCCTTGCGCTCTTTATGCCCTTTATCATTTTAGGTGGCATTTTAGGTGGCATCGTTACGCCAACAGAAGCGGCGTCGATTGCCGTGGCCTATGCTTTGTTCATCGGCGTGTTCATCTACCGCAAAATCTCCGTCAATGATTTGGTAGCGATGCTGATCCGCACCGCGCGCGTTACAGGCGTGATCTTTGTTATCATCGCCTTTGCCTCGATCGTGGGGTGGTGGCTCAGCTTCAACCAAATCCCTCAGGCAATTGCATCAACAATTCTTGGTGTCTCAGACAATCGCTATGTGATCATCGCGCTGATCATTTGCTTGTTGCTGATCATCGGGATGGTGATGGATATCACCGCGATCCTGATCATCCTCGCGCCTGTTTTGGTGCCGCTCACCGCATCTGTTGGATTGGAGCCCATTCACGCAGGGATCATCTTTGTACTTGCACTCAACATATCACTTATGACGCCACCGGTGGGGGCATGTCTGTTCGTATTGTCATCAGTCACTGGTGAGCCATTAGAGCGGATCGCGGCAAAGCTCTGGCCGTTTCTGATCGCCGAAGTGTTGGTGCTGTT
The DNA here is from genome assembly GCA_913055925.1 of uncultured Maritalea sp. Classification (GTDB taxonomy): domain Bacteria; phylum Pseudomonadota; class Alphaproteobacteria; order Rhizobiales; family Devosiaceae; genus Maritalea. The sequence continues at coordinate 3,974 of CAJXLH010000128.1, forward strand.
CCTATTCGCATTTTTTGAAGATTTGGCGCTCTTTGTGCCCCGATTGCTCGGGTTTGCATAAGCGCTAGATGGCGACGGGTCGCGCCAATATTCGACCCAAGTCCAAAAGGGAGAAGGAAATGAAACTACAAAAAGCTCTACTCGGGGTGTCACTTTGTGCAGCAATCGTTGGCTCAGCAACAGCGGGCTTTGCTGAAACCAAAGTTTTGAAATTTGCGCATGACAACAAAACCGACCCGTTTGAAAACCCGGCGCACGCTTGTACGGCTGTTTTCGCTAACATCGTTGAAGCGGACACTAACGGTTCTGTAAAAGTGGAAGTGTTCCCATCAAACCAGCTGGGTTCAGCTTCTGAGCATGTGCAGTTCTTGCAGGACAATGTGATCCAAGCGACGCTGACGTCAACCGGCGCGATTTCGTCTTACTATCCGCGTATCGACGTGTTGAACCTTGCTTTTGCGTTCGATCACAACGCAGCAACATATGATGTGTTCGATGGCTCGTTCGGCGCAGCTTTGGCGTCTGACATTGAAGCAACGATTCCAAATGCAAAAGTGCTTGGTTTCCCGGATACAGGTGGCTTTTTTGCTGTGACGAACTCAAAGCGTCCGATTAAAACACTTGAGGATTTTGAAGGTATTCGCATTCGTACAATGACGTTGCCATCGCACCAGAAAATCATCCAGGCGTTGGGCGGCGAAGCCTATCCATTGTCTTGGGGTGAAGTGTACTCTGGTCTTCAAACTGGCGTGATTGATGGGCAGATGAACCCAGTGCCGATCATTTCGTTCGCGAACTTTGCTGAAGTTCAGCAATATATGACGCTAACAAACCACTTGTTCTCACCATATACGTTCATGATTTCAGATAGCTTCTGGAACAGCCTAACGGCTGACGAGCAACGTGTGGTGAACTATGCCGCCAAGTCTTGTGTGACAGCGAGCCGTGGTATCTCGCGCATCATTGAAGCATCTGACCGTGGCCTTGCTGGCTTGATGGACAAGATCGAAGTGACAGCTTTGACCGCTGAAGATCGTCAAGCGTTCAAAGAAGCAGCGCAACCCGCGGTTCTTGCCCATGTTGAAGCTGAATTGGGTGCCGAAGGTGTTGCCCTGCTCAACCAATTCCAAGCAGCTGTGGAAGGCGCAAACAGCGCAACTTATCTGAAGTAATATCTCCCAAGACGGTTACTTCTGACCCGAGGCGGCCCAACTTAGTTGGGTCGCCTTTGTTGTGCGTGTCATCAAACTGTCATCTATCGTGCTTAGGTCCCAAATAGCTTTTGCGAGAAATGGGCTTAGGAGAGAGTTTGATGAGCCAGGAAAAAGTGGGCGTGTTGGTGTTGTGCACAGGCAATTCTGCAAGATCTGTGATTGCGGAATATTTGTTCCGGTCCATGGGCAATGGCATAATCGACAGCTATTCCGCAGGCTCTCAGCCTACAGGCAAACCAAACCCATTTGCGATTGAAGTGCTGGCGAAAAACGGCATTGACGCGAGCGATGCGCGATCAAAAAGCTGGGACGAGTTTTCCGGTGAAGGCGCCCCCGACATCGATATTGTAATCACGGTTTGCGACAGTGCCGCGAGCGAGAGCTGTCCGATCTGGCCCGGTGCGCCGATCAAAGCTCACTGGGGCGTCGCCGACCCGGCCGCGGTAGAGGGAAGCGACGAAGACAAGCGCGCTGCCTTTGCGAAAACATATGAGCAGATGCAAGCGCGGATCGCGGCTTTGTTGAAGCTTGACTTTGCGGTGCGCGATGAGCGTTTTTCAGCGGCGTTGCGGGAAATTGGTAAAATGGACGATGCCAATGTCTGAGCACTATAAGAAGCTAATCGCGGAGTTCCTCGGCACGGCCTTATTGCTCGCCACGGTAGTGGGTTCAGGCATCATGGCCGAGCGTTTGGCCGGCGGCAATGTCGCTATTGCTTTGTTGGGCAACACCATTCCAACCGGCGCGATTTTGTTTGTGCTCATTACCATGTTTGGCCCAATCTCTGGCGCGCATTTTAATCCAGCGGTCAGCTTTGCGATGGTTCTACACGGAGAGCTCAAACGAGCCGATGCATTGCAATATATTTCGGCGCAGGTGATTGGCGGCATTGTTGGGGTTTGGTGTGCCCATATGATGTTTGCGGAGAATTTTTTCCAGATATCCCAAAAGGCGCGCTTTGGCGGCGGGCAATGGTTTTCCGAACTGATTGCGACCTATGGATTGGTGCTTGTGATCTTCCTTGTGGTGCGGTTCAAAAAAGAGGCGGTGGCTACCGCCGTTGGCCTTTATATCACGGCCGCATATTGGTTTACCGCCAGCACGTCTTTCGCCAATCCGGCGGTCACAATTGCGCGCGCACTTTCGGATAGTTTTGCGGGCATTGAACCCGCATCTGTACTGCCATTTATCTTGGTGCAGCTTGTCGGTGCGGCGTTGGCGTGGGCTACGGCGAACGCCTTGAAGTAGGCGATTTTCAAACTGTCGATACGCGCATTATTCGTTATATAACAATATGTTAAATAGACTCTGTCGCTCCAGTTTGTAATAAATCCGTCACGAAGCGGTGCTCTACTCCATTGTCGGCGCGGATATGTTGTGCGGTGATTTATGAGCCGATTTGGCTTTGCTGGTTCTATTGTTCTATTTTTATCTGCTTTTCTTTCATTGGTGTTTGCAACCGCGCTGATGGCTCCAGCTGTGGTTTATCAATTGGCGGCGTTTGATGCGCGGCTTTTGGCGCGCGATTGGCTGGGCACGATGCAACAGCAATTTGACCTGCCAGGTGAACCGATCGAATTTCGCATGAGCTGGAGCGACCAGGTGGCCGGTGCCTTGCTTGAACAAAACACGTCGCGCCCAAGTGAGATCAATATCTTCCGGCCGGTTGAATTTCAGTCGCTGCAGCATTTTGGGCAAATTAGCGGCTATACGGTCTTCACAAAGTTCGGTGAGTTGTTCATTGCTGGTGGTACGCCGAGCCAAAGATCGTTTGATAATTTGGCCTTTGCAGATGCCGTGCAGCGCGCCATGCAGTTGGGTGAAACGGTGGTGGTTACACACCAGCAATTGGCTGAAACATCTGCGCCAAAGCTTTTCGTCATCATCCCGCTTTTCAAGTTCAATGCGCCTCGCGGTGCGGTGTCGATTGAGGTGGAACGCACACATATTGAAGGCGTGATGGAACGTGGCGTGCAATTTGCCAGTTTGGTCACCGCCAGCATTCTGGCGCTGTTGGCATCGCTTGTTATGATCACGCTGTTCTTTTGGGGACGGAAAACAAGGCGTGCGGAAAAAGAAGCGGTGAAGCTTGCGTTTTTTGATCCGCTAACCGGCTTACCCAATCGTCGACGCTTTC
>CAJXLH010000129.1 GCA_913055925.1 uncultured Maritalea sp.
AATCGGGTTACCCAAGCCGTCAACAACACGACCAAGCAACTCAGGACCAACAGGCACATCCACAATAGCGCCGGTACGCTTAACTGTGTCGCCTTCTTTAATTTCACGGTCAGAACCGAAAATAACAACACCAACGTTGTCAGCTTCAAGGTTCAACGCCATCCCTTTAATGCCGCCTGGGAACTCAACAAGTTCACCAGCCTGCACATTGTCGAGACCATAAACACGAGCAATACCGTCACCTACCGACAATACTTGCCCAACTTCTGAGACTTGCGCCTCTTTCCCAAAGTCTTTGATTTGATCTTTGAGGATGGCAGAAATTTCTGCAGCTTTAATATCCATTAGCCGACCTCTTTCATGGCGATCTTCATGGCGGTCAATTTAGTCTTAAGCGAAGAATCGATCATCTGAGAACCAACCTTAACGATTAGTCCGCCGATTAGATCAGCATCCACATGTTGCTCAAGAGTGACGTCTTTGCCGATTTTCTTTTTAAGAGCCGCGGCAAGGGCGTCTTGGTGTGCTTTCGAAAGCGGTTGAGCAGAAGTGACCTCGGCGTGAACTTCGCCACGGTCTTTCGCTGCAAGCGCTTTGAACTGAGAAATCATGGCAGGAAGTGCGAACAAGCGTCCGTTCTTTGCCACGAGATTTAGGAAATTCGCTGTAAGGCCTTTTGCTTTGGCCTTTTTGATGAGTGCCTCAACAACAGCTTTTTTCTCGTCGCCAGAAACCACAGGGCTTTCTAGAAATTGAGAAAATTCTTCGCTGCCATTGATTGTGTTCAAAAGCCCATCAAGAGCTTTTTCAACACCCGCAAGGTCCTTTGCTTCCTGCGCAAGATCGAAAAGCGCAGACGCATATGGACGGGCGATTGTTACGAGAACTGAGTTTTGTGCGCTCAAAGCCTCTTTACCCCAATCAATTGCAAAAATTTGCCTCTATCCTCCATCTCGAATGATTTCGAAACTTCAGTGCAAATTTTCATGGTATTTGGAGGCTGACGGTATCGCCCTCCTCAGATATCGCGCACCCTCTAACACAAGCATTTCTGCCGCGCAATAGACCAAAGGCGAATTTGGGGCAGACTCATTTGTGACAATGCGTTTTTTGTCAATTTTTGCACAAGCATGACCATTGAATGTGTCAAAACCGCACACGCATCAGATTCAAAATCTAGTAAAAGCTCATCGGGTCGATATCGACCTGCACCCGCAGATTGCCAGTTGGCTTCGGCCCCTCAGCGAGCCAAAATCGAACATACGACGATAAATCGAAATTCTTCTCACTTTGTGCGAGCAACCGCACGCGATGTCGCCCGCGCACCATGGCGACAGGTGCATCCGCCGGTCCAAAAAGCTTTAGCTTTGCTTCATCGGGCGCCTTCGGGGCCAAATTGGCCAAGCGCTGGGCGAACCCAAATGCCACGTCATGCTCTGTCGCCGAAACAATAAGTGCGGCCAAGCGCCCAAATGGCGGCAGCCCCGCGGCCTCGCGCGATTTCAACTCGTGCTTGTAAAACGCCTCCCGGTCCCCCCGCACCATCGCCTGCATGACCGCATGTTCTGGAACGTAGGTCTGCAAAAACGCCCGACCGCTTTGCCCGGTTCGGCCAGCACGCCCTGTCACTTGCATTAGAATCTGAAAGGTTTTTTCTGCAGCACGAGGGTCACCATGAGCGAGACCCAAATCCGCATCCAAAACACCCACCAAATTCAGTTTTGGAAAATGGTGTCCTTTCGCCACAAGCTGCGTGCCGATGATCAGATCATACTCGCCGCGCGCAATTTCTTCGAAGCGCTCTCGTGCAGCATTGATCCCGCCCATATCCGACGAAAGGATGACACGTCGCGCCTCGGGGAAACGCCGCGCTGCTTCTTCAGCGATTCGCTCGATACCCGGACCAATCGGAATGAGCGAATCCTCTGATCCACATTTCCCGCATTGTTTTGGTTTGGCCATTTCATGCCCGCAATGATGACAGGCCAAAACGCCTCGGAAGCGATGCTCCACAAGCCACGCTGAACAATCTGGACATTGATATTGATGGCCGCAGGTTCGACACAGAGTAAGCGGAGCATATCCACGCCGGTTGAGGAATAAGAGGACCTGTTCATTTTTGTCGAGCGCGGAAAAGATTTCACGTGCCAAGCCCGGCGCTATCCATTCACCTTTTTCCGGCCCCTCTTCTTTCATATCGATGGCGGTAATGTCAGGCATTTTCGCATCCGCGAAACGACCAAGCATGGTCACATGCTGATAGCGTGCCTGATCCGCATTGTTGCGGCTTTCCACCGATGGGGTGGCTGACGAGAGAATAACTCGCGCCTTTGCAAGGTGCGCCCTCACCACAGCCATGTCGCGAGCATGGTAGTTCACCCTGTCCGCTTGTTTGAAAGCCCCATCATGTTCTTCATCGATCACGATTAACCCTAGATCAGGATAGGGCAAAAAGACTGCAGACCGTGCGCCTACGACAACCTGAACTTTTCCCCGCGCGATGGACCGCCACATGCGCGCCCGTTGCACTGGCGTCATATCAGAATGCCATTCGCCTGGCCGCGCGCCGAACCGATCTTCAAAGCGCTTCAAGAAGGCATGGGTCAATGCGATTTCGGGCAGAAGGATAACAGCCTGTCGTCCGGCGCGGATTGTATCCGCGACGGCCTCAAAGAACACTTCGGTTTTGCCAGAACCCGTCACCCCATCAAGCAGCGACACACCAAAGTCATCGGGGCTCTGCTCGCGCAAATGTTCAAGCGCAGACTGCTGTTCATCGTTGAGTGTTAGCGGTGCATGGTCAGGCTGAGGGGGTTGCACAATCGGTGGCGGCGGCACGAAGCTCTGCTCCAACACACCAAGTTTTACCAGCCCCTCAATCACCGAGGGACTAACGCCACTTTCGCCAACTAACGCGCGCTTGTTCCACGCAAACCCATCCTCCATGATGTCAATTACGCGCTGACGTGCTGAGGTCATACGGTCGGGCAAAACACCCGTGAAACGAAACACCGCGATTGGCTTTTCATCTTCAAAAGCTTCGGGCGACCGTAATACGCCGCGCAGAACCATCCCGGGCTGAGCGAGCGTATATTTGGCGATCCAATCGACAAGCAACATCAGCTCTTCTGTGAGCGGTGGCGTATCGAAAGCCAATTCGATATCGCGCAGCCGGTTGTGTGCCACCTTGTCTTGCGGCTCACCCCAAACAACGCCCACAACTTTGCGCGGACCCAATGGCACCTGCACTATCGATCCACGCGCAACCGACATCCCTTCGGGCACGCGATAGGAGTATGGCCGATCCACCGCCACGCTGACCATAACCGAAACAATGCCGGGCGAGATTTGCGCCATCTACCTGCCGTTCAAAAGAATCAAATTCATCAAAAAGCCTAAAGCCATGAAACAAAAAAGACGAGGGTGATTTCAGATTTGGTAAGAGCCCTTTGCTAACTTGGCTTCATGAACGCACCTTTGATCAACAAAGACAAAAAAATCGCCAGCTGGCTCAGCCAATGGCAGGACGAACTGTCATCGTTGCGGCGGTTAAGCGATAAAACCCTGATCGCTTACGATCGCGATGTTGAACAAATGCTGAGCTTCTTCGCTTCGCATTTCGGTGAGCCCGTGTCTGCCAAGTTGATAAATGACTTAAAACCTAGCGATTGGCGCGCCTTTATGGCAACTCGGCGGCAAGATGGCGCTGGCAATGCGACAATGGCCAGAAGCTTATCGGGCATCAAAAGTTTCTTCACATTTCTCGAAAAAGAAGGTCACGCCCCGGCAGAAAGTCTGGCGGCCATCAAAGCGCCCAAAAAGAAGCAAAGTCTCCCTAAAGCGCTCACCGCAATCGATGCCAAAAAGCTCGTTGATCAAGGTGATATCTTGGATGAAGAACCTTGGATCGCGGCCCGAGACATTGCCGTAATGTCTTTGTGCTATGGCGGTGGCCTGCGTATTTCCGAAGCGTTGGCGCTCACAGCAAACGACTTAAAAGAAAAAGATGCGATCCGCGTGAACGGTAAAGGCGGCAAAGTGCGTCTTGTGCCGATCTTGCCAGCAATCCGCGACGCAATTGCGGACTATCAAAGACGCAGTCCTTACCACCCTGACCCAAGCGACCCGATTTTTCGTGGTGCCCGGGGCGGCCCTCTCAATCCGCGCCTCGTGCAACTAAAAATGCAAAAGCTGCGCTCGGCTTTTGGACTACCCAATTCGGCGACGCCGCACGCGCTACGTCTCAGCTTTGCAACGCATTTGTTGGCGGGCGGCGGTGATCTACGCGCAATCCAAGAGCTGCTTGGACACGCCTCTCTTTCAACGACCCAGATCTACACAAAGGTCGACACCGCGCAGTTGATGGACGCCTATCTCAAAGCGCATCCGCGCAGCTAGCCAAGTAGACCGACACGCTTTCTGACCTGGTCAAATGTTTGCAGGTTGGTAATTTCACCGTTCAAGAACACATTCTGCATCAAATCAAACTGCGGATCGATCTCGTCAATCGGCCGCACCGCAAACTCACCGTTCTTCTGAAGCTCAACACCCATGCGCCCACGCTTGGATGATTTGCTGCCGCGCGCGGTGATTGGATCTTTATAAACATCGCGCCAATCACCTTTCACGCAAACGGCAGATGTTTTCATGGAATAGCTGAACGTGTCTCGATCAATCTTTTGCAAAAGGCCTGCCCCCATGCCAAATGCAATATTGCCAATCGCAAGGCGCTTCTCAATCAGTTTATCCATGATTTTGACAATCGAGTCTTTGTTGATGCCATCGCCCTGAATGATGCGAATTTGGCTTGGCAGCAATTTGAAGCCGTTTGGCGTTTCGGTATAGCCAAATTTGTCCATCAGAGCTTCCAAAACGCGCGGCACCACAACCATCGGATCGCCACTATCAGGCCGCACAACCAAAACCCCGTCACGTCCTAAAATTTGCTCACGAAGTTCTTCACCCCAATACTCGCTCACCGCTTTGTAAATGTCATAGCTATCGGAGACACAGGCAATGATGCCAGCCGGGTTTTCGGTTAGGAAACGCCGCATGAACTCAAGCTCGCCGTATTCGCCGAATGAGGTCACCGTGCTGTGTTCGGTAGCTGGAATTGAAAACCCGGCCATGTCCGCGCCATAGTAATTGCGCGCATAAACAAGGGCTGCCACCGTATCGGTGCCCATCGAGTTCACCAAATGCGCCGCGCCACCAATGCCAGCGCTTTCGCCACTAGACGCACCACGAGCACCAAAGTCGTGAAGCTTGAACTGAAAACCATCGTCGCTGCCATCAGTTTGGATCAAACGATTGCGGATTTGGTTGACGACATAGTTTGAAATGGTGGCAACCGTTGACGGGTACCAGATCGAGCGCAGCAATCGCGTTTCCAAGAACCCAGGCAACGCCCAACATTTTGGGTCCGTGTTTACAATCCGCATTTGCGGCACCGAAACCGGCGTGATCGTCCCTTCTGCCAAAGCATCAATACGAATCGGCAAGTGGCCACCATGCTCGTCGATAATGTGCTGAAACATCTCAACGTAAAGCGTGAGACCATGCGCCTCAATAAACGGCGTCGCTTCGTCCAACATCTCTTGCGTGATCACCTGCCCCGCGAGCTGCGCCAGCTCAACCTGCAAACCAAAGAAAACAACCTGATCAATTGGCCCGTTCGCTTTGCGCGGCTCCACATAGACAAACACATATTCGGTCCCGCGAGGAAACTGCTTTGGATGGCTATACTTATAGCTGTCGGTATCCAAGAGCATATTGTCGAGCGACAATGAGTTTTCGAATGGGAAATTTGAAGCGGACATAAACCAACTTTCGTAAAATCAAGCAGCTGTTGAAACCCAAATGGCTTTCAACGATAAATTTTTGGAACGGGCTGCGACGACCCTTTTTGGGGCACCGTCACTTTCGCACAGGAGATGACTGTGCATGACGATCAGTTCATTGAGTTTAGCGGCGCCAATCTATGCTTCAGCCACCTCTGCGTCAACAACACCTCAGAAACGCAAATGCAAATCATTTGCAGAAATTTGATCCTTGTGTTTTAATGACGGGGTTCGTTTTTGATCTTTAGTTCGGCTTTCCAATTTGAAAGGAATTCTGCATGACAATGCCCCACGTGATAGACGCCACGACTGCGGTGCAGTTCATCATGTTCTTTTCGTGCATCCTTTTGGGGATTTCGCATTTAGTGCAGCCAAAAATGTGGGAAGACTATTTCACCGAGCTTCATGCGCGCGGGGAGGTCGCCATTGTGACGCGAACCTTCACTTTGGAACTTTGGCCAGCATTGATCATCGTAACCCTCCATCAAGTTTGGCAGGGCCCGGCAATCGTGCTCACCATTTATGGGTGGCTGCTGTTGGCCAAATGCACCATTTCGATTCTTGCGCCGAAAGTCGGCATGAAATCTCTAAAGCAAGCGCAGCAGGGCGATAAAGGTTTCATCTTTGCGGGATTGATGCTCATAGTCGTCGGCATTTGCGCTGGGTGGGCGCTTTATACCTAATCCGCTATTGGCAAGCTGCAAATTCTCGCGTTAAGCTTGAACCTCCTTCCTTTTTTGCGAACCCTTTCGCCAAACCCACATGGAGTGTTCAAATGGACAATGTAAAACGCATGATCGCGCGCCTCGTCGCCTTCGATACAGTTTCGTCAAAGTCCAACCTGCCACTCATTGAGGATGTAAAAGCCTATCTCGCGGAACATGGTGTTGAATGTCATCTTGTCCCAAACGAGGAAGGCACCAAGGCGAACCTTTACGCGACCATCGGGCCAAATGTGGCCGGTGGCGTCGTTTTAAGCGGTCACACCGATGTGGTGCCCGTTGATGATCAGGACTGGTCGACCGACCCGTTTGAGGTCGTTGAAAAAGACGGTCGCTTATATGGTCGTGGCACGTGTGACATGAAGGGCTTTTGCGCCATCGCGTTGGCATTGGTGCCAGAGATGCTCGCAGCTGACATGAAGCGCCCTATCCACCTCGCATTTTCTTACGATGAAGAGCTTGGATGTTTGGGCGCGCTATTCATGATCCGGGAAATGGCGAGTCAGCTCCCCGCGATTGATGCGGTGGTGGTTGGCGAACCAACCGATATGCAAGTCGCTGAAATGCATAAAGGTGTTTACGGCGCCCATGTGTTTGTGCGCGGCAAAGAAGTGCATTCAAGCCAAACTCATTTGGGCGTCAGCGCGACACGATATGCCGCAAAGATCGTCAACTTCTTGAATGATCTTCACGACGAATTCGTCGCCAACCCATATGAAGACT
>CAJXLH010000130.1 GCA_913055925.1 uncultured Maritalea sp.
CATGTTGAATTGCCGCAGGCCATTGAAACAGCGCGCCAAAACGATCAGACATTTGGCCTGATGTCGGTAGATGTGGATTGCTTCAAGCAGATCAATGACCTTTATGGGCACTCTGCTGGCGACAAGGTTTTGGACGAAATTGGGCGGCGCTTGAGCGCTCATCTTGGACCCGAAGATAAAGTCTATCGCTTGTCGGGCGATGAGTTTGTTGCGATTTTGCAGCTTGGCGAGGACCATGCTTGCTTAAGCCGCGTTTCCAGCGAAATCATTCGGTCGACATCAACGCCAATCGAAGTGGATGAGAGCCATATTATGGCAACAATCTCTATGGGGGCGGCGACATATCCTGAGCATGGCGATGATCCCGAAACTTTGCTGCGGGCAAGCGATGTGGCGCTTTATGATGCAAAGGAAAACGGGCGAAACACCTATTCGCTTTACACCACTGAACTTGATCGTGAGGTGCGGCTGCGCAATCAGCTTGAACAAGATCTCCGTTTTGCACTTGAGCACAATGAACTCGAATTGGCCTATCAACCGCAAGTGAATGCGGAAAGTGGGCAGCTTTTAGGGTTCGAAGCGCTTGCACGGTGGCATCACAAAGAACGCGGACACATCAATCCGCAAGAATTTGTGGCCGTTGCAGAGCAATCTGGCTTGATCCATGCGCTTGGCAATTGGGCATTGGAAACGGCATGTCGTGAGGCGGCGCGCTGGCCAGTGCATTTAACGATTGCGGTCAATCTCTCGCCTTTGCAATTGCGAGACGCGCAGGTGGTTTCTTGTGTGCGCCGCGCGCTTGATTTGACTGGCTTGGCGCCAGAGCGATTGGAGTTGGAGATCACCGAAGGTGTCTTCGTTTTCGATACGGCACAGGTGCGGGAAACGCTGGATGAATTGCGGCAGATGGGCGTTGGCATTGCGATGGATGATTTTGGGACCGGCTATTCATCGCTCAGTTACCTCACGCGCATGCCGTTGACCAAGCTCAAGATTGACCGCTCCTTTGTGACCAACTTCACACAAGGTAAGGCGGATGATGCGATCGTGAATTGTGTGGTTGGCTTGTCAAAATCGCTTCGCCTGTCTGTTGTGGCAGAAGGCGTGGAAACCGAGAGCCAAGTCGCGGCGCTTTCGGGCGCAGGATGCGATATTTTGCAGGGCTACTATTTTGGTCGCCCGACAAAGTCGCCGCTTGAGGTGATTGAGCAACTGTCGCGTGACGTGAAGCTTAGAGCTTAGCGTTAAGCGCCTAACAAGCCGTTGGAAATCGCGTAGCGGGTGAGGCCGGCTGTTGTTGAAATGCCAAGCTTTTTCTTGATGTTCTTGCGGTGTGTTTCCACGGTGCGAATGGAGATGTCCAATTTCGCCGCCACATCTTTGTTGCTGTTGCCTTCGGCTACCAGTAATAGCACCGATTGCTCCCGAGTAGTGAGCAGCGAGTTTGTCGTTTCTTCATTGCTGCCCATGAGCACTTGCGAAACGCCGGTTGAAAAATAAGTGCCGCCTTGAGCGACTTTTTCGATGGCGGCAACGATCTCGGATGTGGACACGTCTTTAAGCACATAGCCTGACGCGCCATACATGGTGGAGGTTGAGATATATTCGCGGCTGTCGTGCATAGAGAGCATCAAAAGGCGCGCAGTTGGCAATTGGTCTTTGAACATTTCGATGGCATCAATGCCATTCATGTCGGGCATATTGATATCCATCAACACAACGTCTGGCTTGGTTGTAAGCGCCAGTTTCAAGCCGTCTTTGGCGTTTTCCGCCGCACCGACTACTTCGATGTGTTCGTAAGTCTCCAGGACCGACCGAATGCCCTCAAGCACAAGCGGGTGATCATCCACCAACATTACGCGAATTGAATGGCTCATGCGCTTGTTTGCTCCAAAACATCTTTGCTGCTGGTCAGATATATGGAGCGGGGCAATCGCGCAACCAGTCGTGTGCCTTTTGGCGTGCTCAATACATCCAAACTGCCGTTAAAATGCTCCATCCGCTCTTGCATGTTTCTTAGCCCAAGCCCGCCGGATGGCCCCACGGTCTTATCGTTACGGTTTTGGGTTGGGTTGAAGCCGCGACCATTGTCAACGATCACCATCTCTAATCCTGCATTAGTGCTGGAAAGACGAAGCTTAACTTGAGTGGCGCCCGCGTGACGTTCGATATTGTTCAAAGCTTCCTGCGCAACGCGATAAACGGCCGTTTTCGCATCGGACGGCAATACATTTTTGAAGGCAACGCTTTCGAAATCCACCTCGACGTTAGTGCGTTCTTCGAAATTGTTGATTAATGATTCAAGCGCAGCGGTTAGTCCCAAATCGTCAAGCTGACCGGGGCGCAAATCATGTGAAATGCGGCGGACCTCTTTAATGGCAGTATTGAGCGCACCAGCGCCACGCTCGATGGTTGCAAGAGCGGTTTCCTTGCCGTCGCGTACTTGTCGTTCCGCGAGGTCGAGCACATAGCGCACACCGACCATATTTTGGCTGATCCCATCATGCAGTTCGCGGGCAATGCGAGAGCGCTCTTCTTCTTGCGTATCCACAATGCGCTGGGTGAGTTCTTTGAGTTTGGTGTCCGCCAAGCGGCGTTCGCGCAAATTGATGATGATGCCTGTGCCAAACACAGCCAAAACCGCAGGCACAGTGATCAGAGCGACGATTAGAAATGTCTGGTTGATCGAGGTTGAAAGGCTGTCATTGGCGGCATCGGTGTGCGCCAAAATATCGTCGATATAGGCCCCTGTGCCCAGCATCCAATTCCATTTGTCCAAGCCAACCGCATAGCCCAATTTGTCAGAACTCTCGCTGGAGGACGGCTTCTCCCACACATAGTGGTGGAACCCTCCGCCATTTTGGGCGTGCTCAAGCAATGCTGCCACATCCGGATGGTCAGCCCAGTTTTTGCCGATCCGGAACGGCTGACGTGGGTGAACAATATTGGTGCCGTCATAATGATAGACGTAGAAATAGCCGTCCTGCCCAAAGCTTAGGCCTTTTAAGATCTGCTTCACACGCTCTTGGGCGATCTCATCGTCGGGTGCTGCGGCGTCATAAACCGGGCCAATGGCGGTCATGGCCAACTCGACATAGTTTTCAAGCTCTTCTTGCTTTGCGGCCAACATGGACTGCTGGAAGGTTTGAATACCTTCTTTTGAGAGTTGTGAGGACTGCCAAGTTACAAGCGATGTGATGGCCAGAATGGCCAGCAATAGCGGAATCAAACTCAGCGCAAGAATTTGCAGTCTTAGGGTCATGGGCTCATTATCTACCGGGTTGATTGTTCAATCTAGCACCAAATTGGCCGCTATTCTCCGTATTTGTGGGTAAAGGGTGCGGCGAAGTCAAAGCTGTATACCCATTTTCCGCGATGCGGTGCGGTTTGGCCTTGAAAGTTGGAAAAAATCTGTTTCGATTTAGCCTCACGGGGATGTTTTTCTTGCATGCCTTTATTTTGCTGCGTGAAATGCGCGGTAAAAACTTGTTCTTTTTGGGAGGAATAGATGAAAAGACGTGAGTTTTTCAAAAAAGCCGGTGTAGCTGCAGCAGGTGCTGGCGCGGCGGCTCTTGCAACGCCAGCGATCTCGCAAGGTCGCACACAGTGGATCGGCGTTTCTGCATTCGGTAAAGCGGGCCTTTTGGGCGCTGCATATGAGAACTTTGCGAAAACAGTAAATGTTTTGACCGAAGGCAGCCTTGAGATCAAATTGTACCACTCAGGCGAGTTGGTTGGCGGTTTGGAAGCGCTTGACGCTGTTCAATCTGGCACAGCTCAAATGGGCTATGGCGCACCGTATTACTGGGCAGGTAAATCAGACGCGATTTCATTCGTAGCTGCAATGCCTTACGGTTTGAACGCGCAAGAGCAGAACGCATGGTTCTACTATGGCGGCGGCATCGAAATGGCCGACGAAACTAGCTACAACCCACTTGGCCTTAAGTTCTTGCCACTCGGCAACTCAGGCAACCAGATGGGCGGTTGGTACGCAAAAGAAATCAACACAGTTGCTGACCTTGAAGGCCTTAAGTTCCGTATGCCTGGTTTGGGCGGTGAAGTTCTTAAGACATTTGGCGTGAACGTTGTTCTGCTACCAGGTTCTGACGTGCTTCCAGCTCTTACTTCTGGTGCGATTGACGGCACAGAGTGGATCGGCCCGGCGGCTGACCTTGGCGCTGGCTTCTTTAAAGTTGTGAAAAACTACTACTACCCAGGTTGGCACGAGCCTGCCACAGTGCTTGACGCTTTCTTTGATAAAGCGGCTTGGGATTCACTAAATGACACACAACGTGCTGCAATTGAGCAAGCTGCGATGGCGACAAACTTGGGTGTGCTTTCACGCTTCCAAGCTGTAAACAACGCATCATTGAAAAAGCTTGTTGATGAGCACGACGTTCAGCTGAAGCCTTACTCTGACGAGTTGTTGAAGGCGATTGGTGAAGCAACTCCAGACGTTGTTTCTGCTTTGGCGAAGAAATCTCCAGAAGCAACCAAGCTTTACAACTCTATTGTTGAGTGGCGTGAAGGCATGGTGCAGTGGTCAGGCATTTCTGAAGGTAAATTCATGAATGCATGTACATCTGCTCCGTTCAAAACTATCTAAGTTTTGGATGTGAAGTGAACCACATTGGCGGGGTCAATTGGCCCCGCCTTTGTTATACCCTATAGTGGGCCAAAAATCTTTTTGGGGGAGGTGCAATGTCTGGGCTAATAGCTGGCATCAGACTTGTGGCAGGCGTCATTGATGCGATCAATGAAGTGATCGGAAACATTCTTTCCGCGTTGGCTTTGCTGCTGGTTATCAACGTATTTCTGGTTGTGGTTTTGCGCTACATATTTTCGTGGGGCGATGTATGGATGCAAGAAACCTATATCTGGATGCACGCATTTATTTTCATGCTCGGTGCGGGTTACACCTTGTTGCATGATGGGCATGTGCGGATCGATCTGATCTATGCTGGCGCATCTGATCGCTATAAGGCATTTATCAATCTGTTTGGTTCGATTTTCCTTGCAGCGCCCGTGCTGTGGCTGTTCTTTACGCGCGGTCTTGATTTCTTCAATCGGTCCTTTGCGCGGTTGGAAAGTTCACCTGAAGCTGGTGGTTTGCCAGCTCTTTATATCCTTAAAGGTGCCATTCCTGCGTTAGCGATTTTGCTTGGTTTGCAAGTATTGTCGATGGCATTGCGTTCGATTGATACGCTCGTGACGGGCCGAAAAGTAGTTGAAGAAGAAGAGCCACTGACATGACCCCTGAAGTTCTCGCATTTGTAATGTTTGGGGCAACGATTGTTATCTTGCTCCTTGGTTTTCCGGTAGCTCTGTCACTTGCAGGCTCTGCAATTATTTTTGCCTATATCGGCGACCAACTCGACTTGTTCCGCTTTGCGTTTTTGAACCTGTCGCCCACCCGAATTTTCTCGACCATGAAAAACGAGCCGCTCGTTGCGGTGCCGTTGTTCGTTTATATGGGTGTGATCCTGCAAAGATCGGATATTGCGGGGCAGTTGCTCGAATCTATGGGGCAATTGTTCGGTAAAGTACGCGGTGGCCTCGGCTATTCCGTGATCATTGTGGGCGCGCTTCTCGCGGCTTCAACAGGCATTGTTGGTGCGACGGTTGTGACCATGGGCCTAATGAGCCTGCCGGTGATGCTGAAAGCCGGATATAATCCGCGGGTTGCGTCTGGTATCATTTGTGCGTCGGGTACTCTTGGGCAAATTATCCCGCCCTCGATCGTTCTTGTTTTGCTCGCCAGCATCCTTCAAGGGGTGAACGAAGAAGCTGCAGCCATGACAGGCAATCTGGCACCTGAACCGGTGACGGCGATTGATTTGTTCGCTGGTGCGTTGTTCCCTGGATTGCTTCTTGTTGGGCTTTATTTGTTGTGGGTTTTCATCCTCACAATTATCAAGCCTGAAGACGTGCCATCTATGAAGGATGAAAGCGTTCACGCGCCGAGCGTTGGACAACTGATCCGCGCCGTTGCGCCGCCACTTATTCTGATTGTTTTGGTGCTTGGCTCGATCCTCGCGGGCATCGCGACACCAACAGAATCTGCTGCGGTTGGTGCTGTGGGTGCAGCCATTCTGGCATGGCGCGCGAAGAAGTTTAACTTCACGCTCTTCAAAGAAGTGGGTATTGAGACGGTCAAAGTATCGTCCATGGTCTTCTTGATCATTATCGGCGCTGGCTTGTTCTCGACTGTCTTTAAAGGCTTTGGTGGCGACGATGTGATTGCTGAGTTTTTGCGCAATCTGCCGGGCGGTGCGTTCTCTGCTTTGTTGCTTGTGATGATCTTGATGTTCTTCCTCGGCTTCTTCCTTGATTTCATCGAAATCATTTATGTGGTGGTGCCGATCGTTGGGCCGATCCTAATCGCTTTGGGATATGACCCGCTATGGCTTGGCGTGATGATTGCGATTAATTTGCAGACAAGTTTCCTCACCCCGCCATTTGGATTTGCCCTGTTTTATCTGCGCGGCGTTGCGCCGGACAATTTCAAAACCAGTGACCTATATGCAGGGGTGATGCCGTTTATTCTCATCCAAGTCATTGCGCTTGCGATATTGTGGACATTCCCGTCTGTGGTGACGTGGTTGCCAACAACATTGTTTTAGCGGTTGAATAAACGCCAACAATTTGAGGGCCCGTGCTGAGAGATCAGCGCGGGCCTTTTCACATGGATGTGATGAAGGGTTTAAAAGCGCGCGCTTAAAACCTGTTGTATCAACGGGCAACTAGATTTGTTTTGGGCGTGCAATGGATTTCTTGTTTGCATATATCGCTGGGCTTCTAACGCTGATCAATCCGTGCGTATTGCCGTTGTTGCCGATCATTTTGGCGGGGTCAGTTGCACGCCACCGATTGGCGCCGGTGGCTACCGCGCTTGGATTGGCAACCAGCTTTGCCATTGTTGGGTTTTTGGTGACGGCCTTTGCCCACCAAATCGGCTTGAACGCAGACGCCATTACGCGTTTCGGTGCCGCCTTGATGATTGGCTTTGGTCTTATATTGTTGGTGCCGCAGTTTGATCGGCAATTTGCGCGGGTCACAGCTGGGCTGGCAGCGCGCGGCAACAACCAAATCTCTGCTCAATCGTCACAGCATTTGGGTGGACACTTTTTCACCGGTATGTTGCTTGGCGCCGCGTGGTCGCCTTGCATTGGTCCGACCTTGGGCGGCGCAATTGGTTTGGCGAGCCAAGGCGAGAGTTTGCTCTACGCATTCTTCATCATGGTGATGTTCTCTTTCGGTGCGGGCACGATTGT
>CAJXLH010000131.1 GCA_913055925.1 uncultured Maritalea sp.
GTGGCGGTCGCTGCGTTGTTTTTCACGTCGTCGTCTTCGTCAAAAGCGTTGATTTTGCTTCGATTCGCGAGTTTATGCAGCGACAACGCCCCACAAATCCGCCAAACCGAATTTGAACACACTTGTTACACCCAATGTTTGCCATGAGCAAACATTGATCAAGTGCGCAAATCGTCACCTGTGTACGAAATGATCATCCTATTGGATTGGAGGCGGATTATATCTCTTCCACATGCAACCCGCATTCACGCGAAATACCGAAAAAGCGTGTTTCTTCCTCGCTCATTCCAGCTTCCAATTTGCGGGTGGTGTGGGTGTCGCCCACACTAACATAACCCTCTTCCCAAAGTGGGTGATATGGTAGGTCATGCTCTTTGAGATATTGATAAATTTCGCGATTGTCCCAGTCGACAATTGGCAAAACTTTAGCGCGATCACCCTGTAACTCAACAAAGCCTTTATCTGATCGCGTGCTCGATTGTGAACGGCGCAGGCCTGAGAACCATGTTTTGACATCATGCTCTTTCATCGCACGCTGCATTGGCTCTACTTTGTTGATTTGATTGTATTTCTTAATACCATCTTCGCCATCCAGCCAAAGTTGCCCAAACTTAGCCTCTTGCCAGGCAGGGCTCATTTCAGCGCGATATACGTGCAAATTGAGCTTCAAACGTTCCGTGAGCTGATCGATAAACTGGTAGGTTTCCGGGAACAGATACCCCGTATCAACAACCAATACGGGAATGTCGGGACGCTCGCTGGTGAGCAGGTGAAGCATGACAGCAGACTGAATTCCAAAACTCGAGGTGAGCACTTTTTGATCGGGCATATTCTCCAACGCCCAGCGCACACGTTCTGTCGCCGTCAATGGCTTCAAGATCGCGTTGGCATCGGCAAGCAATTTCGCTTGATCATCTTTCGGCTGGCTATCGATGTTTGAAAAGTCTGACATGTTCATCACATTCTAAAATGAAATGAGCGGCCTAATTCAGGCCGCTCAATTTAAGTGTTACTCAGGTGCTTTGACCTTGCGAAGATATGGAAGCACAGCTTCAAAATCACCAAATTTGGCTTTTGCATCTTCGTCGCTGACAGATGGTGGAACGATCACGTCTTCGCCGACGTTCCAGTTCGCCGGTGTTGCCACACCTTTTGCACTGGTTTGCAAACCATCAAGCGCACGCAAAACTTCAGCAAAGTTACGACCAACGGTCATTGGGTATGTCATTGACAATTTGAGTTGTTTGTCCGGTCCAATGATGAACACAGAACGTACCGTCGCGCTGTCCGCAGGTGTGCGACCATCTGGCAAATACGCTTCAGCAGGCAACATGTCGAATGCTTTTGAAACCTCAAGACCTTCATCGGCAATGATCGGGAAGCCAGCTGAAGTGCCAGCGACTTTCTCAATATCGCCTTTCCATTTTTTGTGGTCTTCCGCACTATCCACAGAAACACCAATCACCTTAGTGCCGCGCTTTTCCCACTCATCGGCAAGCTGTGCAACAGCGCCAAATTCTGTGGTGCAAACAGGTGTAAAATCTTTTGGGTGGCTGAACAAAATCGCCCAGCTGTCACCAATCCAATCGTGAAATGAAATCTCACCTTGGTCTGTTTGGGCGGTGAAATTTGGAACAGTGTCATTGATACGTAGCGACATTTCAAATCCTAAAATTGACGAGTGAAATACTCTTGTTGAAACAGCCTATAGGTCGCGCTTGCACCGTCCAAAGTCAACGTTTTGAATTGCAATAAAAAGGAAATTTTCTTCACGTCAAAAAGTGTGGATTTGTTTGCTACCAAATGCCTGATTGGCCAAAACTCTTTCGTACACAGCAAGACGAACCGTCCTCAAAAAGCCTATTGACCCATGCGCAGATATCCATTTATGGATAAGCCATGGTTTCGGTGAACCGAAAGGGAAACCGAATTAAAAGGGAATATGGTGCGATCGACCCAAATAGGGGATCAATTCCATAGCTGCCCCCGCAACTGTGAGCGGATAGCGAACTGATGTAACCACTGGCTATAAAGCTGGGAAGGATCAGTGACGCGACGACCCGCAAGTCAGGAGACCTGCCATCGCATAATTTTAACCACCATCGGGCGGGGTGTCCCGGTAAGGAGTAGCGATGAAAAATCGTTTGGCCATAGCGCCAGATCCCTATTGCTGTACCGCCCCCATTTTGGGGAGCAGGCGATGCAGTTCGAAATATTCCTAGTTTCCGCAAGCTATGTTTCTAAGCGCAAATTCGAAGCATTAGAGGAAAGCCTCGTTGCAGCGAACAGTGCCCCAACGCGCGTTGTGCGTCTGGAGCATGAAGGGGACAGCCTTTTTGCCGTCTTAAACGAGGCGCTGCATGCCGGCGCAAAGAGCATTGTGCTGCGCCCTCTTGGCCTTCCCTTCTCGCAAAGTCTTCGCAATTGGGTGCCAAACGCTGCTGCCGACTGGCTCGCGCGTCAACCTTTAGGTGCCGTGCAACTATCGATCGCCGAAGATTTGGATGAAGATGCCGAGCTTATCAACTTCATCGCCAACCGCCCGATAAAATCGCAAGCGATTGAACCAAAAATCGACGGTTTAAACGGAAACGGATGGGACGAACCACCGCAGTTTGAACATCACTTGCTGGTGTGCACAGGACCTCGCTGTCATATGCGCGGCAGCTTTGGGTTGTTGACCCCGTTAAAAACTGCTGTGGCGCAAGCAGGCTTGAGCGCCAAAACACTAATCGCCTCCACCGGCTGCCTTTACCCCTGTAATTCTGGCCCCATTCTCATCCATTACCCCAAGGGCGATTGGTATCAGCTAAACAGCGAGCACGACGTTCAAACCTTTGTTCGCGAAGTCCTTATTGAAGGCAAAGCATCCAAATTAAAACTGCCTTTTTCGCCGCATAAAACATCGGTGCCTCAAAAGTCACCGCAACCCGCTCATTGACCAAGAGAATAGAAACAATAATGAAAAAGCTTCTTGCATTTCCACTTTTCATCCTTGCCCTATCGGGCGCCGCTTTCGCCTCAGAACTCTCTTATGAGAGCTGTGGCGTTATAGTGACCATCGATACGCCGCCAACAAAAGCAATTACACTCAACCAACAAGCAACAGAAGTCATGCTTGCGCTTGGTTTGGAGGATAAAATGGTTGGCACCGCCTACCTTGATGACGGTATTCCGGCAAAATGGCAGGACGCATACAACAAGGTCCCAGTGATCGCCGAAAAATATCCCGCAAAAGAAGTGGTGCTTATCGAAGAACCAGATTTCCTGTTCGCTGGGTTTAGCTCTGCCTTCGCAGAGAAAAATGTCGGCACTCAAGAAGAATGGAACGGACGCGATGTTGCCACTTATTTGGTTGACGCATCTTGCGATCAATACAATCCAAAAGACGTTGCTGTAACAACCGCGCCAATCACCAAAGACATTGAAGTCATTGGTAAAATTTTTGGTATCGAAGATCGTGCTGCCGCATCGATTGCTGAAACCGAGGCGCGCCTAGAAGCTGTGAAAAAACTCAGCCCGGGCAATGGCCGCACAGCATTCTTCTTCGATAGCGGCGAAGATCCGGCCTATGCTGGCGCATGTTGCGGTGGACCGGCTTTGTTGATGCGCACTTTGGGACTGTTAAGCATTACCGAAGAAGTTGAAGGCCGCTGGGCCAAGGTTTCTTGGGAGCTTGTGGTTGAAAAGAACCCAGAAATCATCGTTTTGAACGAAGCGGATTGGTCAACCGCTGAAGACAAAATCAACTATATGAAAAACGACCCAGTGATCTCTCAACTCGACGCGGTCAAAAACGAGCGTTTCGTAACGGTGCCTTTTTCAGAAACAGTTCTCGGCATGCGTTTTGCTGATGGCTTGGAAAGCCTCGCCAAACAACTCGAAGAGCTCAAGTAAATGCGAAACACGCGGTATCCTTTCCTGCTTTTTTGGTCAGCAATTGCGCTTGTTGCAATCATAATTGCTGGTACTTTTTGGGGCACCGCGTCGATCCCTTGGGATCAAAAACTCGCCGTTTTGCTGCGGCAGCCAGACGCAAAGGCGGGCCTAACAGCCATTATTTGGGAATGGCGCATGCCCCGCGCCCTCGCCTGCGCCGCGGTTGGTGCTGCACTAGCACTCAGTGGCGCGCTTATTCAAACGGCGTTGCGCAATCCATTGGCAGATCCCTATCTTTTGGGCCTTTCTTCCGGGGCATCAGCAGCGGCTGTTGCTGCCATCATTATCCTGCCCGCAGGCATCGTGGCGACAATGGGCTTACCCCTCATCGCCTTTTTGGGTGCTGCTTTTGCCTTCGGCTTTACTTTGTTGATGGCCTATAGCCGCGAGCGCCCCATGGATCGACTAATGGTGATCCTTGCCGGTGTCGCCGTGTCACTTCTATTCCAATCCGCAACTGCATTCCTGCTCCACATTTCTGAACCCAACGCCGCAAAAGCTGCACTGGCATGGTTAATGGGATCGGCAGCAGGTACCACTTGGTCAGAATTGCCACTCATCACAATTGCGCTTGCTACTGTTTCGCTTTGGGCCATAACGCAACACAAGCAGCTCGATGCTTTGCTAATGGGCGATGCACGCGCCACATCACTTGGTGTTGCAATTACACCCATCAAGCTCACGATTTTTGTCACAACGGCCTTACTGTGCGGCTTGGGGGTCGCGATCATGGGCATCGTTGGTTTCATCGGCCTCATCGTGCCCCACCTCGCGCGCCAGCTTTGCGGGTCAGCACACAAGCAGTTGCTGCCGCTAGCGATGCTGCTCGGCGCATTCATTCTGGTTTTCACCGACCTTTTGTGTCGCGTGTTGCTTGCGCCAAGTGAAATACCACTAGCCGTGCTGCTTGCCCTTTTTGCCACACCGCCATTTATCGTCATTTTGAGGCAGACCCGTCATGTTGCATAAAGCCCAAACCACAGCGGCCTCGCCCCTAATTGAGTTTACAGATGTGAGCTTTTCAATCAGCGGAAAGACACTTGTCGAAAACTGTAATTTTGGCGTTCAAAAGGGCAGTTTTGTTGGATTGCTGGGCCCAAATGGCGCGGGCAAGTCTTCGCTCCTCAAACTGCTCTATCGCGAAAAACAGCCGTCATCTGGCGACATCTCAGTTTTTGATCAACCGCTTGCAAGCTGGGGACGCAAAGCCTTTGCCGCCCGCGTTGGCACCGTATTGCAAGAAAAAGCGCAACTCTCTGGCCTCACAATTGAGCAAGTGGTCGCGCTTGGGCTGTTTCCCATAAACTGTTCAATTGACGAGGAACAACGCCGCGTTAAACAAGCGCTTGAGCTGGTCGAACTGTGGGACCGGCGTGATGAAAATGCTGGTTTTTTGTCTGGTGGCGAGCAACAACGATTGTTCTTCGCGCAAATCCTAGCGCTCGACCCGGACGTCTATTTGCTGGACGAGCCGAACAACCATTTGGATCTTTACTTTCAGTATCGCTTGCTCGATCACATCAAGTCCAAAGGCAAAACCGTGATCGCATCATTTCACGATATGAATTTGGCAGCCCGATATTGTGACAATGCCGTTTTGATGAACCACGGCAAAATTGTTGCATCCGGTCAGCTGAGCGACGTTCTGAGCAAAAAAAACCTGCAAGAAGTATTTCGTGTGGATGCAGATCTGCAAAATGGCAAGCTCGAAATCGAAAGTCCGCTCGAACAATTCTCATCCTAGGCGGAAGCGTACGTCCGAACTACGCCGCCGCTTCCAAAACGTCGAGCTCGCACAAAGCTTGTCGGAACGCATGCATTTGATGCAGGTTTTCGCGTGGCGACACATAACTGCGATTTGTCAGCGCAACTAAAATCGTTTGGCTTTGCGGGCAGACATAAAGCGCGGTCCCTGTGTGCCCCGTATGCCCTATTGCGCCATCGAGCAAAAGCGATTGCTTGTCTGGAGCTGCAAGAATTCTTTCAAAACCAACTGTCCGCGAGTTGCCCGTTACGCGCTCATCTGTACCAAACAAAAGCGGATCGCGTTCTGCAAGCATAAGTGCTGCTATTTTGTAGAGCTCGTCAGCCGTTGAAAACAATCCCGCGTTGCCGGAAACACGGTTCATCGCGCGCGCCGTAGTATCATTCACCACGCCGCGTAGATAGCCCTTTTCACTGTCATTTGGTGACGTCGGCACAATGTCACGCGGCACAACACCGTTTTGGAGGGGGTTAAAAAGAGTTTGCTTGAGACCGAGAGGCCGCGAGACTTTCTCGCCAAACAATTGATCCAGCGGTTTACCCGTCACATGGCTCAAAATCGCGCCCAAAAGGATATAGCCGACGCAGGAATATTGCGTTTGACCAATCTTGTCGCGACGCGGCGCAATGCCCATCAACGCTTGCTGCGCGTCATCCACAGTTTTCGCGTTGCGCACGGTGTCAGACGTTGGCGCCAATCCCGCACGATGCAAGGCCAAATCTAAAAGCGACACACCAAAGTGATTGATCAAATAGGTTGACGGCAGATAATCAGCTACCGGCGCAAACAAGTCGATTTCGCCTTCTCGATGCAGTTTGACGGCCAAATTTGCCGTAACAATCGGCTTTGTTACTGACGCAAGGTCCCAAACCCGTCTTAACGACAGCAGACTATTTTCACGACCATCAAATGTCCCATAGGCCTGGTGGTGCAAAATCTCACCGCGACGCGCCAGCAATATCTCTGCTCCAGGGAAAGTACCACCTACAATATGAGACCGAACTAAACCATCAAGCACCCGCATTTATTTGATCGCGCCTGCCGTCATGCCCGCAATAAAGCGTCGTGATTGAACAATAAACACCAACATGATCGGCAATGCAGCCAGTGTAAGCCCTGCGTAAAGCACTCCGTAATTGATAGAATACTCGCCAAAGAAAGCTGTCAGCCCTTGTGCCAAAGTTTTCCATTCTGGCGATTGGATAAAGATCAGCGGGAAGAAGAAGTCATTCCAAATCGGCACTGCGTTATAGATACCCGCGATCACCATTGCTGGCGTAATCAACGGCACCATAATCTCCACCATGATACGAAACTCGCTCGCCCCATCCATACGCGCAGAATCTTCCAACTCGCTAGGCAAAGAGCGCAAAAAGCCGGTGATGATAAATACCGTCGCAGGCAATGACATCGCGGTGTAGATGCAGATCAAACCCAAAAGATTATCAACAAGCCCAAGGGCCTTAAGCTGAATAAACAATGGAATAATTGCCAAGCGCAACGGCAGCATCAATCCGCTTAAAAAGAACAGCGAAATCATCACGTTACCGCGAAACTTGTAGCGCGACA
>CAJXLH010000132.1 GCA_913055925.1 uncultured Maritalea sp.
GATGACGCCTGGTGACCGCCAACTTTGACATCACCGTCCTGTTTGGCGCGCAAATGGTTGGCGTTGTGGATCATCCAACATGCGTGCCACAAAATCTGATTTTCGAGTTGCTTGAGCAATTCAATTTTCTTCGACATACGCTCTACTCCCAATTTGCCTAAACTAGGCAACCATTTGATCTGCGGCAGGTAGCGCCTGCATCAAATCCGCAATGATATCTTCTGGATCTTCCAAGCCGACAGAAATTCGCACCAAACCTTCAGAAATAAGATGTTCTGCGCGTTCTTCCGGCGTGTAGGTCGAATGGGTCATGCTGGCTGGGTGTTGGATAAGCGTTTCCGCATCTCCAAGGCTTACGGCACGTTTGATCATGCCAAGGCCGTTCATTGTCGCCTTGCCAGCTTCAATGCCACCGATAACTTCAAAAGCGATCATGCCGCCGAAGGCTTTCATAGTGCGCTTTGCCAACTCGTATTGAGGGAAACTCTCAAGCCCCGGATACATGACCTCAGAGACCATTGGATGAGCTTCGAGAGCTTCAGCAACTTTTTGCGCGTTTTGGCAGTGGCGATCCATGCGCAGCTGCAATGTTTTCAGACCGCGTAAAATCAGCATAGCGTTGAATGGCGCCATAACAGCACCAGTCATGTCTTTCATACCAACAAGGCGCACTTGCTCCATATCTTCAGCAGAGCCAGCGACCATGCCCGCGATCACATCGCCATGTCCGCCCAAATATTTGGTGGCAGAGTGCACAACCATGTCGGCACCCAACTCGATGGGGCGCATCAGATAAGGTGTGGTGTACGTGTTGTCGACAACAACTTTTGCACCAAATTCATGGGCAATTTCAGATACAGCCGCCACATCCACCAAGCGCATATTTGGGTTCGCAACTGTTTCGAAATAAACGATCTTTGTCTTATCGCTCATTGCAGCGCGAACATTGTTGGGATCGGTCATATCAACGTGGGTGATTTTCACGCCAAACTTTGCCAATCCATGATGGAAAAACGCAAAAGTACAACCATAAAGCGTCTCATCGCAGATGACTTCATCGCCCGGTGACAGGAAGGTCCACATGACTGAAGTGATCGAACCCATTCCTGATGAGTTTGCAATTGCCGCATCAGCGCCCTCCAGAATTGCGATACGCTTTTCCAGCAAATCGCAAGTTGGGTTCGAAATACGTGAGTAAAAGTAACCTTGCTCTTCACCTTCAAAGATAGCGCCACCATGCTCGGCACTATCGAAAGCAAAAGTCGATGTCAGGTGCAAAGGCGGTGTCAACGCGCCCTGCTCGTCCATTGGGTCATACCCGTGGTGGATCGCTTTGGTTGAAAAGCCGCTGTTTTTGTTTTCCATCTTATCCTCCTAGGCGGCGCAAGCGTGCAGCCTTGCGCAACATTTGATAAGATGATACTGCCAATCGAAAAGCAGATTATGACTATTTATGCCTTCAAGATATTCAACATTGGCATAAAATGACAAAACTGGGTAAATTATGGACCAAACTGACCACAAAATCATCCGTGAACTGCAATCAAATGGTCGGCTGACCAATCAGGAGTTGGCAGAACGAGTCAATTTGTCTCCCTCGCCTTGCTTGCGTCGCCTAAAGGCCCTTGAAAAGTCCGGCATCATCAAGGGCTACTGTGCCATTGTCGATCAGAAAAAGTACGGTCTACCGGTGACGGTGTTTGTGCGGATTAAGCTGCAACACCACACAGAAGACGCGGTAAATGGTTTTGAACATGCAATTCAAAACATTGCCGAAATCATGGAATGCCACCTTATGACAGGTGATTGGGATTATTTGATGCGCGTCGTTGTTGGAAGCCTTGAGGAATATGAGCGCTTCACGCGGCAACGCATTCACAAGATCGATGGCGTTGCCGCCATTGAGACGAGTTTCGCTTTTGGCGAGGTTAAGCGAGCAACGACTTTTCCTGTCGTTGCTCCTAGCGCCAAATAAGACAAAGAAGAGAACCGTCCAAACCAGTTTTGGCACGCGCTATAATCCATAGAGACATGGATGCAAGCCAATTGGCGAACGCATAACTCGCGACGATCCCCAATATCCCATGTGCTTCAAAAAGCAAGAAACTGCCAACAACCGATAAGCAAAGCGACAAGAACATAATCAGCGCGGTATCTTTTTGATGACCGTAAATCGACAAAATCGCCGGTGCCGGTCCAAACAATGCACGCACGAGTATGACCGATGACGCCAGTAGCAATATTCCCTTTGCGCCAACAAATTCTGGCCCAAAGATCGCGAAAATAATGTCGCCGATCAGTGCAAAGCCGACCAAAACAAGAATGCCATACGCGATAGAAATCAACGTTGACCGACGCACTTTTACCATCGCCGCTTCAACACCATACCGTGTTTTGGTACCAACTATGTCAGGCAACAAAAGCGCGCTAAGTGTGCGCATACCGAACCCCGCCAGCACCCGCAACCGGAAACACACATGCAAGATCGCAACTTGAGCGGGCGCTACGAGCAGACCCGCAATCAGAATATGCGCTTCGATAAAATAGTCCCACACCAATGTGGTGATCGTCCAAGGATAAGCGTGATTTCGCCATTCCTTTTTTTCTTCGGGCGTTCCCGAGTGATCTCCAAGCAAATCCTTGCGCACTAAGAATGCAAGCACCGCCAGCGTCGCCACAATTCCAAGGAAGGCAAATCCGAAGATGATGCTGCCATTAAGTTGCCAACCCATCAGCGCCGCGACACCAAGCGCGAGCACAAATAGTATAGGCTTCAACAAGGCTTCCGGTGCCATGGCCGCGAACTGCTGATCGCGGCCAATCAACACAGTGGTGTAAAGCGCCGTCAATGCAATGCAAACCGCCGCACAGAAAACCATGGCCAGTTCAACAAGGTCCAATCCTTGAAACAATTGCGGAGCAAAAGGATAGACCACAAGCGCGCCGCCGCCAATCACTAGGGCGATGACAAAAATGTTCTGCCGCGCGTAGCGAACAAAAGCCCCGATCTTTTCTTCTTTCTCTCCCGCAACAAACTCGGCGGTTCGAATGGCCGTTATCGACGAAAATCCTAGCGAAAACACAACACTTAGAAGCGATGCCAGCGCGAGAATAATCGAATAGCTACCAAGGCTTTCGGCACCAAATTCGCGAGCAATCAATAGCGTCGCGATAAACATGGTGCCCGCGCCAAGCACGCGAAAAAAAGTCAGCGATGCAAAAACACTAATCAGCTTTTTCATCAGCTACTTCCAATTTTTTCGCACTAGCGGCGTTTTAGCCGATTGAAGATGCCATCGACAGAAGGCAAACAGGCCAATATGGACATCACGGCAGGTTTGGGATCCCGCCACGAGAACACCATATGTATGTCTGCGAACACCGATTTGTAAAGGGCACGCAAGATCCAACCAAGGGCCTGAATAGCGCTTAAATCGCCTCGTATCCACCCAACTTTCGCACCCATGATCGCGCCGCTAGTCCAAACATAGGACAATCCCACGCGCCCTTCTTTCCGAGCAAAGTTTAGAGGTTCACCGAAGGCCAAAGCAATCGGCACTTCTGTCAATTCCAAACCCGCAGCTTCCGGTACCGCATGATTGCCAGCAATACGCGTATTGATTTCAAGAAATGAAATTTCACCAGTGCGTTCATCTACGAGATATTGCGCACAACCAATTCCGGTGTAGTCGAGATCGGCCAACATAGCCTCAGTGTGGCGACGCAGTTCAGCATCTGGTGCAACTGTAACCCCTTCGGTGGCCAATCCCGAGCCGTCAGCAATATCAGTTTTGAGAATTTTGGCCTGCAAATATCTGAAGACCTGCCCCTTCTCTGCAGCGAAATAGACATTGTGTCGATGCCCGCGTGCAAAACGCTGACACAGAAGTCGGGTTTCCCCAACATTCCAATGTTCTAACAACCAATTGGCGTCGCGATCATTTTCGATCGTGAACACTTTTTTGTTGTCAAATCGCGAAATAGGATTCTCGGGGCGAACCACTAATGGTGTGCCAATTGCACTAAGCGTGGATTGCAATTGTTGAGCTGTCTCAACCATCGCATGGATGTTTGTCGGCACACCCAATCGTTGAGCACGATCATACATACCCAACTTGTCGGTGCATGCATCAACCTGAGCTGGTTCATGCATTGCAATGGCCACGAGGCTAGACACTTCTTCAAATCGCTCAGACAGCGCACAGACAAAGCCTTCTGTTACTGGGTAAACAACATCGATATTTTTCGCCTGAACAAATGCCTTTAGTTCGAGGAAAAAACCGTTTGGATCATCTTCGAAACTAGGGTGTCGCCACATTTCTTGGACAGAATTTGAATATTCAGCACCGCCCTCATATCCATCATATCCGCAATAAACCGCATGCCCGCTATTCTTGAGAACACGCGCCAACGTGATCGATGGACGATAATTGCCGAGCAACAAAATCTTGAGGTCACGGTTGGGCCGCGCTTTTGGCTGCCGGCGCACCGATGGCTGTGGCCTACGATGGTGGCCGCTGTCCCACACTTCGACTAGAAGTGGCTGCAGCGCGTGAGCGGCGGTATCTTTTTGCATTGTATCGAGCTAGTCCGTTTTAGGTCGCGATCCTAATGCCTAACTCATTGCCGTTCCGTTACTTTTTGTCCGCGATTTGAATGGACAAGACACGGGTCGCGGTAAGGAAGTGAAAACTAAACCAGCAAAAAATGCCGACAAACTTCGCACTGTCCTCAATATATACCAGCTGCGGCAGCAACGAATGGAAGAATGAATCGACAAAGATAGACAGCGCCAACCCGGCGCCACCGATCAGCAACACCCAATATTCGGCGCGCAATAGAATACGGAAACTCGACAACAAATAGGCGAGCGCAAGCGCCACATAGATTGTGATGACCACAAGCTGTGGAACACCGAGGGTAGGCAAAACCAACTCGTGAAGCAAAAACATATCATCTAGCGCCAACCAACCAGATAACAACCCGCCAAATAGGGCAAACCTGAACTCTTCACCTATCGCGCTAACACCGAACAACACTGCAGCTGCAAGCAACAGCACAGCGGATGTTGCGACCCAAAGCATGATCCCAAGGTTTGACATAAAGCCATAGTATGTATGGCAGCAATCACCCGACAATTGCGCAGCCGTTAAGCTATCGAGGAACATCCACTTGGGTTCATAAACAGGTTGTACCAAGACTGCAAAAAGCAACAAGCTTGGAAGACCAAGCGATGCGACATAAAACAAAACGCGGGATCGACCCGAGAGGCTCAAAGTGTGCTGCATATTCTACCGCCAACAAAAAAACAGCAGCAAAACTAACCTTAACTCATTGCAGATCAGTTACCTTGGGATTGATCGGTCACGGCATTTCACTTTTAGGGATAATTGCGCCTGGAAACTGTATCACGCGTCCAGCCAAATCTTGGCCAGCGCGGGCACATTCTGCCGGATTTAAGCCAGCCAAATATGCATTTAGAAATCCCGCGCTAAAACTGTCACCTGCCGCTGTACTATCAACAACTTTGCTGATTGCCGGAAAGTCCACCGCTTCAAGCTTGCTATCAAAACGAACGAAAAGACCGTCTGGCCCATCAGTTACCACAACGCCGGCGGCTCCTTTTTCGCAAACAAAAGTGGCCACATCTTCCGACATACTTAGCTCAAACAGCGCCTCGCCCTCATCGCGGCCAATTTTTACGATGCTTGAACGTTTGATCATTTCAAGATTTGCAGCCACGAAATCGACTTCATGGGAATGTGACGACCAAAGGTGAGGACGGTGATTGACGTCATACATCACCGTTCGCCCATGTTTCTGGAACCATTCTGCGAGCTCAAATAAAGCGACGCGGCCGTCATCGCTCAAAACAGCGAGTGTAATTCCACTCACATAAAGCGCATCATGTTGCTGCGCGAAAGCGACTTCCTCTTTGCCCAAATCACCCTCGAATAACTCGCGCACTGCTGCGCTCGTCCGCCAATAGGTAAAGGAACGTTCCCCTTCGTCATCTGTCGAAATCGCATAAAGTCCCGGCGTACCGGCTTTGGCAGATGCAAATGGCGATACAGTTACATCTTCTGCACTCAAAAAGTCTGAGATTTGCTCGGCAAATGGTCCTTGGCCAAGTCGAGTGAGGTATGAAACGCTGCCGGGATCTCCAAGAAGCCTCGACAGATAAACTGCGGTGTTGCCCGTATCGCCTCCAACGCCCAAATGCGCACTGCCATTCGCTTGGATTGCCGACAATTCAAGCATTACTTCGCCGACGGACACGATGGAAGGCATTCAAATCTCCTCAGTTCACCTAAGGGTTTTGCTAGCTGACAAGCGGTCATTTGACCAGCCTCATCTCGCAAAATCAGATCGGTTGGCCTTGATCGCGGTCACAATGCCATGCAACGTTTGCCAATCCACCAAATTTCGCGAACTGATTTAACTCGCGGTCCAGTGCTTTATGTCGAGCATCTGTCCAACGCACTTTTGGTTCTGTCCAAAATGCGGCAACGCAAAGCGTATCAGCTTTGCGATCAGCTTTTAGTTCAATTCTGCCGACAAAGCGATCGCCTTGAAGAAGCGGATACACGTAGTATCCCCACTGCCGCTTGTCTGCGGGCACAAAAATCTCAATCGTGTAGTCAAATCCAAAATATTTCAGCAGTCGCTTGCGATCGCGAATTGCCGGATCAAACGGATTAAGTATCCTCAATCGCGAGGTCGGTTTTTCTATCCTCTGAAGTTGCGAAGTCAGATCAGGCGCACAAAAAACCTCAGTCCAGCTCTTATCAGCCAGTTGCACGCGTGCCTTCTCAAATTCTTGGCCGTCTAGCCAGGCTTTGACCTCCGATGGCGAAACGGCCTCCCAAAACTTTTTAATATCGCTTGCTGTGGCCAAGCCCATTCTGTTCAACGCCGCATGACATAACCAGTTAATCTGCTCAAGATCAGAAACCTCATTTTGCAAATGTTGAGCTGGCACAACACGTTGAGGCAAATCATAGTGCTTCCGAAATCCAACTCGATGCGAGGTGGCAAGCTCGCCCGAATACCAAAGGTAGTCGAGCAGTTTTTTGTGGGGCGGGCGATCCCACATTTGCTTTTCACCCTCAATTTTCGTGTCAAAAGCCTCAGTCGAAAGCGCG